>NZ_JBHVEG010000242.1:0-7663 GCF_042802395.1 Promicromonospora sp. NPDC057488 | reverse complement strand
CGTCCCCACGGGGCGCGCGGCACACGCCCACCCCGCACCACGACCCCGCACCACCACCGAGGAGTCCCGTGACCGACCCCAACCCCTGGCCCGACCGTGCCGACCTGGCCCAGCGCGGCCTGGACCACTTCTTCGGCGCGCCGGAGCCGCAGCTGCTCGACAACACCTACCCGGTCGGGGACAACTCGACGTTCAACTACTGGTGGCTCGCGCACGTCATCGACGCGCGGCTGGACGCGTACGAGCGCACGGGGCGGCAGGAGTGGCTCGCGGCGGCCGAGGCGACCAGCGCCAACCTGCGCTCGCGCAACGAGGGCTCCCTGTTCAACGACTACTTCGACGACATGCTCTGGTACGCGCTGGCCTTGGAGCGCCTGGCGCGGGCGACAGAGCGGCAGGAGCCGCTGGACGACGCCCGCGCCATCTGGGCGCACGTCGTCGAGCACGGGTGGAACGAGACCCACGGGGCCAGCGTCGCGTGGCGCAAGCAGCAGCTCTACTACAAGAACACGCCCGCCAACGGGCCGTTCGCCATCCTGTCCGCGCGCCTGCACGAGCACGACCCGGACCCGCGGTACCTGGACCACGGCACGGTCGCCTTCGACTGGATCACCGCCACGCTGGTGGGGCCCGACGGGTTCGTGGAGGACGGCATCAACCGCGAGGGCGACGGCCGCATCGACACGCAGTGGCGGTTCACCTACAACCAGGGCCTGTACATCGGGGCCGCGGTGGCGCTCGACGCCGTGCTGCACCGGCCGGAGCTCGTCGCCGCGGCCGTGCGGACCGCGACGACGGCGATCCGCGAGCTCGCGCCGGACGGCGTCGTCGGCAGCGAGGGCTCCGGCGGCGACGAGGGCCTGTTCAAGGGAGTGTTCTACCGCTACCTCGGCACGCTCCTGGGCCGGCTCGGCCAGGACTCGCCCGACGCCGCGCCGCTCGTGGGCTTCGTCCGCACGAGCACCGACGCGCTGTGGGCCACGGGGCAGCGCGACGGGTCGCTGCTGGCGGGGGACGACTGGCGGCTGCCCGCGCAGCCGCCGGTGCACTACTCGACGCAGGTCAGCGCGATCATGGCGCTGGAGCAGCGCGCCGCGATCGAGGCGGCACGGTGACCTGGCCAGGGTAGATTCCGCTGTCATATCCATTCGGTGAAAGGGCATCCGTGAGCCAGCCGCTCTACCTCGAGGTGTACGAGAAGCTCCGTGACGCGATCCACGCGGGCACGTACCGCGTCGGTGACCGGATGCCCGCCGAGGCCGAGCTCACCAAGCAGCTCGGGGTCAGCGCGATCACCCTCAAGCGCGCCATGGACCTGCTGCGCGACGACGGCTACATCACCCGCCGCCCCCGGCTCGGCACCGTCGTGGTGAGCGAGACCGCCACGAACGACGCCGGCCCGGGCGGCGGGCCCAGCCCGCTGATCGGCTGCGTGCTGACCGACTTCGACGACACCTTCGGCACCCGGGTGCTGGCGGGGCTGCTCGACGCGTCGGGAACCACCGCCAACCTCGTGGTCAAGCGCAGCCTGGGGGACGGGCAGGCCGAGGGCGACCTGGTGCGCTCCCTGGTGGCGGACGGCGTCCAGGGGCTGATCCTGGAGCCCAGCTCGTCGCAGTACGTGCCCCCGGCGGTCCTGGAGCTGATCACCCAGCAGTTCCCGGTGACCATCCTGGACCGGGTGTTCGACGGCGTCCCGGTCTCGTCGGTCTGCTCCGACAACGTCTCCGCGGGCCGCCAGGCGGCCGAGACCCTGTTCGCCGCCGGGTACGATCACGTGGGCCTGGTCTCGGCGGCGAGCACGGTCTCGACCGTGCAGGACCGGCTCGACGGCGTCGTCGACGCGCACGCCACCCGGCACGTGCCGTTCGACCCGGCGCACCAGTTCCGGCAGGTGCGCTCCACGGTGCCGGGCAGCGGCGTCGCGCCCGAGGACGACATCGCCGAGCTGGAGAAGTTCCTCGCCGCGAACCCGGGCCTGACCGGGGTGGTCGCCACGGAGTACAACATCGCGGTGCTGCTGCGGGAGGCCGCTCAGCGGGCCGGCCGGGACGTCCCGGGTGACCTCGGCATCGTCTGCTTCGACCACCCGGACGCGTTCTACGACCAGGCCCGCTACCGGTTCACGCACATCCGCCAGGACGAGTCGCGCATGGGCGCCGACGCCGTGCGGCTCGTGCTGGCCCAGCTCCGCGACGCCGGGCAGGTCACCAAGGTGACGCTGCCGACCGAGCTGGTGCCGGGCAGCTCGACGCGCTGACCGGCGTCCGTCAGTCCGTCAGTCCGTCAGGACGTGGGCCGGGCGAGCAGGTCCTCGACGGACGTGCCCGGCACCGACACGGTGACCTGCGTGTCCCACGGGTCGGCGACGGTCACCGAGCGGCCGTCGTCGGCGAAGGGGAGGGCCGCCGCCCGCAGGCGCGCGGTCAGGGCGTCGAGGTCCTCGCGGCCCGGCACCGTGATGGCGACGTCGCCCAGCCCGAGGCTGGCGGCGCGCGGCCCGGCGCCCGCGCTGTTCCACGTGTTCATGGCGATGTGGTGGTGGTACCCGCCCGCCGAGGCGAACAGTGCGCCGGGGAAGTCCGCGAGCGTGGCCTCCAGGCCGAGCGCGTCCACGTAGAACGCCCGCGCCGTGGGGATGTCGCCCACCTGCAGGTGCACGTGGCCGACCTGGCCGGACCGGCTGGGCGCGGCGTCCAGCTCGGCCTCGGTCAGGTGCGAGCGCAGGTACGCGTTCGGGTCCAGCCACGCGCTGCCCATCTTGATCTGCCCGCGCTCCCGGACCCACTGGTCGCGCGGCCGGTCGACGTACAGCTCGACGCCGTTGCCCTCGGGGTCGGTGAAGTAGAACGCCTCGCTGACCAGGTGGTCGCTGGACCCGGTGAACGTGCCCCGGGGGTCCTGCACCGCGCGGTAGACGGTGGCGGCCAGCGCCGCGGCGTCGTCGAACAGGAGGGCCGTGTGGAACAGCCCGGCCTGCCGGTGGTCGCCCGCGGGCAGGCCGGGGGTGTGCACCAGGCGCAGCATCGGCGTGCTGCCCCGCCCCAGGACGCGGTGCACCTCGCGGCCCTGGCTGCGTTCCTGCAGCGGCTCGAGCGCGAACGCCGAGCCGTAGTAGGTGGACATCACGTCCAGGTCGCCGACCCGCAGGGTGACGGCGTCCATGGCCATGGCCGGGGTGATGACCCGCTCGTGCACGGCGGGCGGTTCGGTCGGGCGGTCCATCGTGTGCTCCAGTCCGGGTCGGTGCGGGTCGGTGGTCGCGGCTCGGCTCAGCGGGCGACGGCGAGGCCGCCGGTCCAGGGGAGCTGCTCGCCGACGGCGAGGGTGAGCTGCAGGAACCCGATGGCCTCCAGCTCGTGCGCGCGCTCCAGCGAGCCGGCGTCGATCGCGGCGAGGTCGGAGGACGTGACGGCCGAGATCAGCGCCTGCTTGGCGGCGGCGTCGTCCCCGGCGACCAGCACCGTGGTGGGCAGGTCGCCCACACGCTTGGCGCCGAGCGTGGCGGCGAACGTGGTGTTGAACGCCTTGAGCACGTGGCTGGCGGGCAGCTTGGCCTGGAGCTCGGCGGCGGCCGAGGACCCGGCGGGCACGACCAGCGAGTCGAAGGTCTCGAAGTTCAGCGGGTTGGTGATGTCCACGACGACCTTGCCGGCGAGCTGCTCGGCGTAGGCGGACGCGATGGAGTCCAGGGCGGGGTAGGGGACGGCGAGGACCACGATGTCGCCCGTGACCGGCGCGGTGCCGACCTCGCCCTTGGCGATGTGGGCGACGTCGTGCCCGCCCCCGGCGAGGACGCCGCCGATCGCGTTCGCCATCGCGCCGGTGCCGATGATCGTGATGCTGGCCATGTGCTGCTCCTTCGGACGCGGTCCGGAGGGCCCGGACCAGATTGTTGTACCTACAAGCACCGACCATAGACCCATTTAGTTGTAGGTGCAACCACCTGATAGAGTGGGGGCATGAGCGAACGGCAGCTGCGGTACCCCGAACGGGTGGCCGTCGCACGCCTGCACGCGCTGCTCGAGCTGCTGCCCACCGCGCTGGACAAGCGCATGCAGCCCGCGGGACTCACGTCGTTCGAGTTCACGCTGCTGGAGGCGCTCGCGGAGGCCGACGGCGGCAAGCTGCGGCTCAGCGCGCTCGCCTCGCGCACCAACGCCACGCTCGCCCGCCTGTCACGCGTGGTCACGGGGCTGGAGCGCAAGGGCCTCGTGCGGCGCGCGCCCTGCCCCGAGGACGCGCGGGCGACCAACGCGGTGCTCACCGACCAGGGCCGCCAGGTCTACCGGGACGGCACCGGGCTCTACGCCGACGCGGTGTCCAGCATGATCCTCGACGGCCTCTCCGAGGGCGACGTCGACGACCTGGCCCGGCTCGCGTTCGCGATCCTCACGAGGCTGGACCCGGACCGCCGGCTGGCGGTCACGGCGGCGCCGGACGGTGAGGCGTGCGCGGCGGATCCTGCGGCGCCGGACGGAGAGGCGTGCGCGGCGGACCCGGCGGCGCCGTCCGGCGTGGTTCGTGGGCTCGGCTCGGCCGACCTGGCCGCCCCCGCGGCCCTGGCTGGGCTTGTGTCGAGCGGTGGCCCAGCGGACCCGGCCGCCGTCGTCGACCCGGAGCAGCTCGCCGCCGAGGCATGCCCGGCCGACCCGCCCCGCCCGCGCCCGTAACGAAGGTGCGCCTCTACCCAGTCATTGGGCCCGAAATCACGCCGATCCCGGGCCTAATGGCTGGGTGGAAGCGCACTTCCCGTGGGTGCCCGCGTCGGGCGGCCGACCGGCGGGATCGGCGGGAGTCCGTGCGGCCACCTCGAACCGGCCGCCGACACCGCTGTCATCGAATGGGTGTATTTCATCCTATTGTCCTGTAGGTTTTGGGTGAAATCACGAGCGCCTGGGGGCAACGTCGCGCCCAGGGGGAGGAGCCCATCGATGTCGATGTTCCGTCGTACCGGACCTGTCCTGCTGGCCATCGCGGTGATCGCCGGCCTGCAACCGGTCGCCCTGGCGCACGCCGGGCCACTACCCACCGAACCCACCGCTTCCGTACCGGTGTCCGCGACAACCCAGGCGGACGACGTCGACGCGGCCACCGCCGTGGCCGACGCCCGGGTGTCGGCCGACGTGCTGATGGACTCCTACGACCCGGAGAAGGCGTGGTTCGCGTCGAGCTGGTGGAACTCCGCCGTCGCGCTGCAGACCATCGGCGACTACATGAAGCGCACGGGCGACCAGCGCTACCTCGACGAGCTGGACCACAGCTTCGAGACCAACAAGGGCCCGTTCCCGGCGGGGGAGCGGTCCACCGACGAGATCTACGGCAACTTCACCAGCCGCGCGATCGACGACTCGGGCTGGTGGGGCCTGAACTGGGTCACCGCGTACGACCTGACCGGCGACGAGAAGTATCTCGACATGGCCGTCACCATCGGCGAGTTCATGAACGAGTTCTGGGACACCAGCACCTGCGGCGGCGGCATCTGGTGGAACGAGGAGCGCACCTACAAGAACGCCGTCACCAACGGGCAGTGGATCCGGCTGACCGCCGAGCTGCACAACCGGCTGCCCGGTGACACCCTCTGGCTGGACCGCTCCCAGGAGGCGTGGGACTGGTACGTCGCCAGCGGCATGATCAACTCCGACGGGCTGGTCCACGACGGGCTCCGCGACGACTGCTCCAGCAACAACGACACCGTGTGGACCTACAACCAGGGTCTGGGCATCGGCGCCGCGCTGGAGCTGTACCGGGCCACGGGCGACCCGGAGCTCCTGGAGCAGGCCCGGTACCTGGCCGACTCCGCGCTGGAGTCGGACGTGCTGGTCAAGGACGGCGTGCTGACCGAGTGGTGCGAGGCCGCCGGCCGCAGCTGCGACGACAACCAGAAGCAGTTCAAGGGCATCTTCGCGCGCTACCTGATGGAGCTGGCGGACACCACGGGCGAGCCCGCCTACCAGCAGTTCGTCGCCGACCAGGCGGACTCGATCTGGGCGAACGACCGCGACGTCGTGGGCCGGCTCGGCCTGCGCTGGGCCGGCGCGACCGACACGCAGCCCAACGTGTTCGACTGGCGCACCCAGGCCAGCGCCCTGAGCGCGCTGATCGCCGATGTGCCGCAGGAGCAGCCGCGCCGCACCCTCTCGGCCGCCGCCGCCCCGGCGGTGGTGGCGGTGCTGCCCGCCTCCGGCACGGCCACGCGGACCGGGCTCGACGTCACGGTGGCGGCGACGTCGGCCCGGCCGGAGGCGCTGCCCGTGACCGTGCGGACCTCCGGACCGCGCGGCTGGAAGGTCGCGGCGGACCGGACGCTGCGCCTGAGCCCGACCGGGCACGCCGACCCGGCGCGGGTGACAGTGCCCGTGGACGTGCGGGTCCCCGCCGGCACCGCCGACGGCAGCTACCCGGTGAGCGTCACCGTCACCGCCCGCTCGGGCCTGACCTACACGGCGCGCGCGGAGGTGCTGGTCGCGGGCGTCGTCGACTTCGCGGCCGGCTCGCCCGAGGAGATCCCGTGGCTCTGGGACGCCGGCGGGTCCGGTTTCAGCGGCGGCGGCAGCCGCTACGCCGACGGCGAGAGCGCGTTCGTCTACCGGTTCCCGTTCCCCGAGGGGACGACGTCGGCGCAGGCCACCCTGACGATCGACAACCAGTACGTCGTCGAGGTGGGGCCGGACGGCGAGTCCTGGACCACGGTGCTCACGGAGGACGAGCAGATCCGGGACGGCTCCAACCGCGCCGACCACACGCTCGACCTGACCGAGCACCTCGGCGACGACAACGCCGCCTACATCCGGGTGTCCGACGCGTTCCCGGCCGACGGCTGGGGCGGCGGCGTCTACCACGTGACGGCCACCTACGAGGCGCCCTGACCGATCGGCCTGACCGACGGGCCTGGCCGGGCTGACTGTCGGCCTGGCCGGGTTGGCTGCCGGGCTGGCCGATCGGGGCGACCCCCTTCGAGGCCTAAGTTTCTCGTCTTTGGACAGCTCCAAAGACGAGAAACTTAGGCCTCAAAGGTGAGGTCGCCAGCGGGGGTCGCCGGCAGGGCAGGATGGGCTCATGAGCGAATCCGATGTCTCCGCGATCATCAGCGAGGTCGAGGCCCAGGAGGCCGAGCTCGTGCTGCCCTCCTTCACGCACGACCAGGCCTGGCGCCTCGGCAGCCTGCTCGTCGAGCTGGCCGTCGAGCGCGAGCTGCCCGTGACGATCGACGTCCGCAAGGGCACCCAGCAGGTGTTCCACGCGGCCCGGCCGGGCACCACGCCCGACAACGACTCGTGGGTCCAGCGCAAGGTAACGGTGGTCTACCGCTTCGGCGCGTCGTCCTACCTCGTGGGGCTGCGCGCCAAGGCCAAGGGCACCGACTTCAACGCCACGCACGGCCTGCCCTTCCAGGAGTACTCGGCGCACGGCGGCGCGTTCCCGGTGCGCGTCGAGGGGGTCGGCATCGTCGGCGTCGTGACCGTGTCCGGGCTGGCGCAGCAGGACGACCACGCCCTCGTGGTCGAGGCGCTGCGCGAGCTGGTCGAGGCTCAGCCGCTGGTCTGAGGTGTACCCGCCCGCCAGCGGGCGGATGCTGCGCGTGTCGCGCGGCGTGTCGTGTCTGGGGCGAACCCACGTCCGCGGGGTGTGTTGCTCTGCGTAGACGATGTCTACGCAGAGC
>NZ_JBHVEG010000241.1:0-7789 GCF_042802395.1 Promicromonospora sp. NPDC057488 | reverse complement strand
AGGTAGAACCGCAGCGCATGTGGCGGTTCTACCTCGCCCTGGTTCTACCTCGCCCTGGTTCTACCTCGCCCTGGTTCTACCTCGGCGCCGCGAGGGCCTGTTCGACGTCCTCGATGATGTCCCGCACGTCCTCCAGGCCCACCGAGAGCCGCACCGTGGTCTCCGCGATGCCGACGGCGGCCCGGCCAACCGCGCCGAGCTTGCGGTGCGTGGTCGTGGCGGGGTGGGTGATCAGGGACTTCGCGTCGCCCAGGTTGTTCGAGATGTCGACCAGCTGCAGCGCGTCGAGGAACTGGAACGTCCGCTGCTTCGCGGCCTCGGCGTCGGACCCCTCGGGGACTGCCAGGTCGAACGTCACCACTGTGCCGCCGCCGCTCATCTGGGAGCGCGCCAGCTCGGCCTGCGGGTGGGAGTCCAGGAACGGGTAGCGCACGGTGCCCACCGCGGGCAGCTCCTCCAGCGCGTGCGCGACGGCGAGGGCGCTCGCCCCCTGCGCCGCGACCCGCACCGGCAGGGTCTCCAGGCCCTTGAGCAGGGTCCAGGCGTTGAACGGTGCCAGCGACGGCCCGGTGTTGCGGATGAACGTCTGCACGGGACCGGTGATGTAGTCGGTCGAGCCGAGGATCGCGCCGCCCAGCACGCGGCCCTGCCCGTCGATGTGCTTGGTCGCGGAGTACACGACGACGTCGGCGCCAAGCTCCAGCGGCTTCTGCAGCAGCGGGGTGGCGAACACGTTGTCGAGCACCACGGTCGCCCCGGCGGCGTGCGCCAGGTCCACGACGGCGCGCACGTCCACGATGTCCTGCATCGGGTTCGACGGCGTCTCGAAGAACACCACGTCCGCGGGCGTGGCCAGCGCCTCCTCCCACTGGGAGAGCACGTGCCCGTCGACGTAGTCCGTGCGCACGCCCCACTTCTTGAAGATCTCCTCGAAGATCACCACGCTGGACCCGAACAGCGCGCGGGCGGCCACGATCCGCGAGCCCGAGCTCACGAGCGCGGCCAGGGACGTGAACACGGCGGACATGCCGGTCGCGGTCGCGTAGCAGGCGTCGGCGCCCTCGAGCTGGCGCAGCCGCTCCTCGAACGTGTGCACCGTGGGGTTGCCGTAGCGCGAGTAGACGAACCGGTCGACGTCGCCCTTGAACGCGGCCTCGGCCTCGGCCGCGTTGTCGTAGACGTAGCCCTGCGTGAGGAACAGCGCCTCGCTGGTCTCCTGGAACTCGCTGCGCTGGTGCCCGCCGCGCACCGCGAGCGTCGCGGGGCGCACCCCGGCCGGCAGCGGCTTGCGGCCGGAGCCGCCAGGGTTCGCGTCCGCCGGGAACGCACCGGTGACGGTCACGCGGGACCCGCCGTCCAGGGCAGCCCGACGACCTTCCAGCCGCGCTGGTCGCGGACGCCGTCGGCCCCGGGCGCGCCCTCGAAGCCGTCCAGCACGTTGTACGACGGCGCGATGCCCGACGCCGTGGCGAGCCGCGCCGCCGCGATCGAGCGCTGGCCGGAGCGGCAGAGGAAGACGATGGGCCCGTCGGTCACGCCGGCCGCCCGGAGCTCCTCCAGGAACCGCGGGTTGGGCACACCGCCCGCCTGCACCCACTCGCTGAACACGGGCTGCTTCTCGAGCGTCACCGTGTCGGGGATGCCGATCGTGCGCCACTCGCCCTGGGTGCGCACGTCCACGAGGACGGCGGACGGGTCGGCGGCCAGCAGCTCCCAGGCCTGCTCGGGCGTGATGTCGCCGGCGTAGCCCTCGGCGGGCCGGACGTCGATGCGCGCGGGGTCGCTCATGATGCTCCTCCATCGGTCGTGGCGGTAGCACCCTCGGCCGTCCTCCGCTGTTGCGGGGAACGCTGGGTTGCTGCGGCGTCGTCGTGCCACGTCACTCGGCCGCTCGGGATGGTCGCCGCCAACCCTACGACATGTGTCCGGTGGGTGGAACAGTGTCTCGACAGGCAACCCGGCCAATCTGGTAGGGAAAGCGAATATCGCTACGGTGACGACCGTGTCTGCGAACGAGGAACCACTGACCGGCGGGAACATGTCCGAGGTCGTGCGCACGGGGGACACCGTGCGGCGCTCCGCCGGACCGTGGACGCCCACCGTCCACGCGTACCTGCGCCACGTCCGGGCCCGCGGCGTCACGGAGGTGCCCGAACCGTTCGGGTTCGACGAGCGGCAGCGCGAGATCCTCTCGTTCCTCCCCGGCGACGTCCCGGGCTGGCCGGCCCCGGAGTGGCTCTGGTCCGAGGAGAACCTGCGCGACGCCGGGCGCCTCCTGCGCCGGCTCCACGACGCGTCCCTCGACCTCGACCTGCCGGACGCCGTCTGGCAGCTGCCCGCCCGCGAGCCGGCCGAGGTGATCTGCCACAACGACGCCGCGCCCTACAACATGGTGTTCCGCGCGGGCCGGCTCGTCGGCCTCATCGACGTGGACACGGCAGCACCGGGACCCCGCCTGTGGGACGTGGCGTACACCGCGTACCGCCTGGCCCCGTTCGCGCAGGACGCGTTCGCCGGGGTGTCCTACGACGTCGGCCACCTGGACCCGCTGGCCCGGCTGGACGCGCTGGTCGACGCGTACGGCGCCGCGTGGTCGCGCGCGGACGTGCTCGGGACGATGGCGGAGCGCCTGACGGAGCTCGCCGCGTTCAGCGAGGCCAGGGCCGACGCCGGCGGTCCCGCCGAGCTGCGCGAGCACGCCGCGATGTACCGCTCGGACGCGGCCCGCGTCGTCGTCCTCGGGGGCCGCGCGGCCCGACCAGCAGGTGGGACCAGCATCTGAGACATGCGTTGACAGGGCTTTTGCCCGCAGCACAGGATGGCCGCAGGTCATGAGCGCCAGCGTCAAGCCCCGGCTCGCTGGCCGGCAACCCTCCCTCCGCGGTGGGGTGCCCCGGGTGACGACCAGGCCGTGCGCACCCGTGCGCGGCAAGCGCGGGGGAACCTCCCCCAGGACTGTGCTGGAGGACGCCATGTCTGCTCCCACCATCAGCCGTGCCACCGCGGTGACCGGCCTCGCCCCGCTCCGGCCCGTGGTCGGCGGCGGCACGCTCGTCCCGCTCGTGGACGGCACCCAGGTCTCGTACGCGAACCTCGACGTCGCCGCGTCGGCCCCGGCCCTGCAGGCCGTCGCCGACCGCGTCACCCAGGTGCTGCCGCTGTACGCCAGCGTGCACCGCGGCGCCGGCTACCTCTCGCAGGTGAGCACGGCGCTCTACGAGACCGCCCGCCGCACCATCGGTGCGTTCGTCGGCGCCCGCGAGGACGACCTGACGATCATCACGCGGAACACCACCGACTCCCTCAACCTCCTCGCCGGCTGCGTCCCCGCGCAGGCCGACGGCGAGCCCGGCCGCGTGCTGGTGCTCGACGTCGAGCACCACGCGAACCTGCTGCCCTGGCAGCGCACCACCGGCGCGACCGTGCTGACCGGCGGCGCCACCGTGGCCGAGACCGTCGCCCAGATCCGGGAGGAGCTGGCCGACGCCGCCGAGGACCGCCCGTACGCCCTCCTGGCCCTCACCGGCGCGTCGAACGTGACGGGCGAGTCGCTCCCGATCGCCGAGATAGTCGCCGTCGCCCACGAGTTCGGGGCGCGCGTGGCGCTCGACGGCGCCCAGCTCGTGCCGCACCGCCGCATCTCCCTGGAGTCCACCGGCGTGGACTACCTCGCCTTCTCCGGGCACAAGACCTACGCCCCGTTCGGCGCCGGCGTGCTGGTGGGCCACCGCGACTGGCTCGACGCCGGCACGCCGTACCTCGCGGGCGGCGGCGCCGTCCGCCGGGTGCGGGTGGGTGGCACCGACTGGCACGAGGGCCCCGCCCGCCACGAGGCCGGCTCGCCCAACGTGATCGGCGCGGTCGCCCTCGCGGCGGCCTGCGAGGAGCTCGCCGCGCTGGACCCGGCCGAGGTCGTGGCCCACGAGAACACGCTGCGCCGCCGGCTCGTGTCGGGGCTCGAGGCCATCGACCGCGTCGAGGTCGTGCGGGTCTGGGCCGACGCCGTCGACCCCGTGGGCGTCGTGACCTTCACCGTGACCGGCTACGACCCGGGCCTCGTCGCCGCGTACCTGTCCGCGGAGCACGGCATCGGCGTGCGGGACGGCCGCTTCTGCGCGCACCCGCTGCTCGGCCGCCTCGGGTTCGACGCCGGCGCTGTGCGCGCCTCGGTCGGCGTCGGCACCGCGGGCGAGGAGATCGAGCGCCTCATCGCCGCCGTCGGCAGCCTGGTGGCCGACGGCCCGCAGGCGGGCTACGACGTCGTGGACGGGCTCTGGGTGGTGACCGACGACCCGCGTCCGGTCCCCGAGGGCTCGGGCCTGGCGGGCCTGCTCGCGACGGCGGCGCTCGGCTTCGACGAGGCCTTCGGCTGCCTCCCGGACGAGGACTGACGGCCACAGCGCCAGCACCACGCAGATGCCGCCCATCGTCAGGTCCAGGCCGATGCACCACAGCGCCAGCGAGCGGTTGACCACCACGTCGCGGCGGTAGTGCACCACGTCCCAGGCGGCGTGCGCGGCGAGGGCGAGGCCCGCGAGGGCCAGCCCGACGCGCGGCTCCAGGAACAGGGCGACGGCGGCGACGCCGAAGAAGCCGGCCATCGCGGCGGCCTGCGGCCAGGTCGCGCTGCGGCCGCGGGCCAGCCCGATGCCGGTGAGCACGAGGCCCACCAGCACGAACGCGATCCAGCGCGGCGTGTCCAGCAGCTCGGACGCGACGGGGATCGCGGACGCCAGCAGCGCGACCAGCCACGCCGTCCAGCGCACGCCGGTCACCGCCGCGGCCAGGTAGCAGAGCGCCGCGACGCCGACGGCGGTGGTCGGGTCCTCGGCGACGGCGTCCTGCCAGGTGCCGCCCGCGATCGCCGTCCCGCCCACCAGCAGGCCGAGGCCCGTCAGCGCGCCGAGCACGATCCAGCCGGTGTTGGTCGGCCAGGTCCCGGTCCAGCGGCTGCGCCGCGCCGGGACGGCCGTCTCGAAGGTCTCGGTCATGGTCCCGTCCTCCCTGTCCCGGCGCTGTGGCACCGTCGCGTCAGATACCCACTAGGGGTACCCAATCACGCGCCGCCGGGCCGCGGAAACCACATTCGGCCACCACCGAAGTGTCAGACGTACAGGTCCCTCGGGGGGCCTGGGTGTCTGACACGTCAGAGAGGGAAGGCGCGCGAGCCCGGGAGGGCCGACTCCAGCTGGGCCGCCAGCGCCAGCAGCGTGAGCTCGCCGCCCGGCCGGCCGATGATCTGCACCCCCATCGGCAGCCCGGCGGGCGCGTCTGCCGTGGGCTCGGTCCAGTGCGTCGGCACGGTGATCGCGGGCAGCCCGGCCACGTTCAGCATCGACGTCCACGGCGTGTACTGGCACTGCTGCTCGAAGTTCCGCTCGGGATCCTCGGCGTCGTACCAGCCGATCGGCCGCGGCGTGAGCGCGAGGGCCGGGGTCACGACGGCGTCGTACGCGCCGACCTGCGCCACGAGCGAGCGTTCGAACCCGGTGAGCGTGCGCACCGCCTCGGCGAGCTGCCGCGCGGGGACCGTGCGGCCCGTGCGGATGAGCCACTGCGTCAGCGGCTCCAGCTTGTCCAGGGTCGCCGGGTCGTCGATCGGCACCGCCGACGCTCCGCCCATCCACAGGGTCCGGAACGCCGGCGCGTACTCGGGCGCCTCGGCCAGCGCGGTCTCGTCGATCTCGTGCCCGGCCCCGGCCAGGGCGCGCACCCCGGCGTCCAGCGCGGCGCGCGCCTCGGGGGACACGGCGATGTCGTAGAACCCGTCCCAGGCCGACGACGTGGTCACGCCGATGCGCGCGACACCCGCGCCGGCCAGGCCGGAGCCCTCCGGCAGCTCGGCCCGCTGCGCGGCCGCGAGGTACGCCCCCGCGGCGTACGACGGCGCCCGCAGCGTGTACGGGTGCGCGACGTCGCCCCCGGCGCGCCTCGGGAGCATCGCCTCCAGCAGCAGGGCGGTGTCGGCCACGGTGCGGGCGATCGGGCCGTTCACCACGAGCCCGCCCAAGGAGTCGACGCCGCTGCCCGCCGGCAGCAGCCCGCGCGTGGGCTTCAGCCCGACGACGCCGCAGGCCGCCGCCGGGATGCGGATCGACCCGCCGCCGTCGGACCCGGGGGCGAACGGCAGCAGGCCCGCCGCCACCGCGGCTGCCGCACCGCCGCTGGAGCCGCCGGCCCCGCGGGTCAGGTCCCACGGGGTGCGCGCGGGCGGTGCGCCGACGGGCTCGGTGTAGGCGGGGAAGCCCAGCTCGGGCGCGGCGGTCTTGCCCAGGCTGACGATGCCCGCGTCGTCGAGCACCCGGACGATCTCGTCGCTCTCCTCGGCCGGCGGCAGCCCCGCGAAGGCGCGCGACCCGAAGCCCGTGGGCACGCCCGCCCGGTTCCACAGGTCCTTGTCCCCGGTGGGCAGGCCCCACAGGCCGCCCGGCGTGGGGCCCTCGCCTGATCCGGCCGCCCGGGCCGCCTCGAGCGCCGCCGCCCGTTTCCGCGCCCGTTCGGGGGTGACGGTGGCGAAGGCGCCGACCTGGGGGTTCAGCCGGTCGACCCGGTCCAGGAAGTGCTCGGTCACCTCGGTGGGGGTGAGCTCTCCGGCGGCGAGGAGGTCGCGGAGCTCGACGGCGGTCCGCTCGTGCAGGGCATCCATGTCGCCAGGCTAGGCGCTCGCCACGTCAGCCTCGATGGAATGTCGCTTATGTCTCACCCGCTCTACAGGGGAATCAGGCAAATTCATGAACGTGCCGCCCGGTACCCGGCGATCTGACCTGCGGGTATGTGCAAAATTGCGTTCGAATTGCGTTCGCTTGCACTAAATCCCGCCGCGCAGAATGCGCTTCTCCGGCATATGTTCTTGGAGTGCTGGCACCTTTGCGCCGCGCCGACGATGTGCGCCCGGGGTGCCCGAAAAGATCTCGAAGGGGGAGAGCAATGACATTCTTCAATACGGCACTCGTCGTGCCGAACCAGGTCGACTGGCTGGCGCCGCTCACCAACGCGCTCAGCTCGATCGCGAGCTTCATCCCGAAGCTCCTCGTGTTCCTGGTCGTATTCCTCATCGGGTACTTCATCGCCAAGGCGATCGCCCGGTTCGTGGGGATGATCCTGACGCGCGTCGGCTTCAACAAGGTGCTCGAGCGGGCGGGGGCCAACCGGCTGCTCGCCGGGTCCGGCATCGAGCCGATCGCGCTGCTCACGAAGATCATCTACTACTTCATCCTGCTGATCACGCTGCAGCTCGCGCTGAGCGCCTTCGGGCCTACCAACCCGGTGAGCGCGATCGTCAACCAGATCGTGGCGTGGCTCCCGAGCCTCGTCGTCGCGATCGTCATCGTGGTGATCGCCGGCGCCATCGCGAATGCCGTGAAGGACCTTCTCCTGAACACCATGAGCCGCGTTTCCTACGGCTCGCTGGTGGCGAAGACGGTCTCGTTCCTCATCATTGCCCTCGGTGTTATCGCCGCCGTGAACCAGATCGGCATCGGCACCACCGTGACAATGCCCGTCCTCGTGGCATTCCTGGCCACCGTCGCCGGAATTCTGATCGTCGGTGTCGGCGGTGCGCTGATCGGCCCCATGCGTTCGCGGGTCGAGGGTTTCCTGGGCAACCTTTCGGAAGGTGCGGCCCCTGCCGCGGCGCCCGTCACGGAACCGAACAACGCGCCCACCGCCCCGCCGGCCTCGGGCACGTTCGCCCCGCCGTCGCGCGACCTCTGACCGCCTGACCGGCAGGCCGTCACCACGACGCCGGGGTCGCACCGTCACGCAGCTGTCTGTTCTCAGGGGCGCGTCC
>NZ_JBHVEG010000240.1:0-7796 GCF_042802395.1 Promicromonospora sp. NPDC057488 | reverse complement strand
GCACAGGCCTGTGCCGACCTCGAAGCCAACTGCCGACGTCGGCGAACTGCCGACCTGGGGGCTGCCGAGGTCAGTGGACTGCCGACGTCGGCGAACTGCCAACCTGGGGGCTGCCCGCCGTCCGGCGTCGGCCGGCGCAGGCGGCCTGCGGGCTCGTTCCCTTCGAGACCTAAGTTTCTTCGCTTTGAGCCGCCGCAAAGCGAAGAAACTTATGCCTCGAAGGGGGAGGCTCTGCGGAACTGCCGACCTCGGCTGGGCTGCTGGACTCAGGCCAACTGCCGAGCGCTCGTGCAGACTGCCGAGCGTTCGGGCGAACTGCCGAACTCGCGCGGGCCTAGTCCAGGCAGAACTCGTTGCCCTCGACGTCCTGCATGTTCTGGCAGGACTCGTTCTCCCCGTCGGCCAGCAGCAGCGTCCCGCGCGTCGCGCCGATCGCCTCCAGGCGGACGGCGTGGGACTCCAGGGCGGCCAGGCGCTCCTCGCCCACCAGGCCCCGGCCCACCTTGACGTCGAGGTGCACCCGGTTCTTGACGACCTTGCCCTCGGGCACCCGCTGGAAGAACAGCCGCGGGCCCACCCCGTTCGGGTCGCTCGCGCCGAACCACGAGTCCCGCTTCTCCTCGGGCAGCGAGAGGGAGTACTCCTCCCACGTGGCGAAGCCGTCCTCCGACGGGTCCGGCGGGACATACCCCAGCGCCTCGCACCAGAACCGGCCCACGCGCTCGGGACTGGCACAGTCGAAGGTGATCTGGACTGGCTGCACGGTCGTCATCGGCACACCATAGGACGCCGATGGCGCCGGGATCACACTGATTCCTTGGTGACGCTCCAGCCGCCGTCGACGTTGAGCTCCACGCCCGTGATGAACGACGCCCGGTCGGAGCAGAGGTAGACGATCGCGTCGGCCACCTCGGCGGCCTCGCCCAGCCGGCCCAGCGCCGTCGCCGCGGCCGCGCCGGCCCGCTCGTCCTCGCCGACGCCGTCCCAGTGCGGCGTGAGCACGGGCCCCGGCAGCACGCTGTTCACGCGCACCGCCGGGCCGTACTCGGCCGCGAGCTGGCGGGCCAGCCCCGTCATCCCCGCCTTGGCCGACGCGTACGCGGCCCGGCCCGGCAGCCCGAAGTGCGCGTGCACCGAGGACACCATCACCACCGCCCCGTTGCCCGACGCCGACAGGTCGGGCAGCAGCGCGCGCGTCGCCAGGTAGGCCCCCGTGAGCGTCACCCGGATCTGGCGCTCCCAGCTCTCCGGCGGGGTGTCCTCCAGCGAGGCGACGCGGCCCGCGTAGGCGTTGTTCACCAGGATCTGCGGCCGGCCCAGCTCCGCGCGGCACGCGGTGACGGCGTCGGCCCAGGCGGCCTCGTCGGCGACGTCCATCACCGACGCGGACGCCCGGTGCCCGGCGGCGCGCAGCTCGTCCCGCAGGTCCAGCACGGTGGGGGAGACGTCCACCAGGAAGACGCCGGCGCCGTCCTCGGCGAGCCGCCGGGCCGTGGCCTCGCCGATGCCCCGGGCGGCGCCGGTGACGACGGCGGTCCGGCCGTCCAGGGGGAGCTCACGCGTCATGACCAGGGCCTTTCGTCGGGGACGTACCGCCGCAGGCTACCGGTCAGATCGGGTACGCCCGCGACCCCGCCTGGACCGTGATCCAGCGCAGCTCCGTGAACTCCTCGATCGCGGCCCGCGAGCCGAACCGCCCCCACCCGCTGGCGCCCACGCCGCCGAACGGCATCTGCGGCTCGTCGTGCACCGTGGCGCCGTTGACGTGGCAGATCCCGGACCGGATGCGGCGCGCGACGTCCAGCGCGGCGGTCACGTCCCGCCCGAACACCGCCGCCGACAGCCCGTACTCGGTGTCGTTGGCGATCCGGACGGCGTCGTCGGTGCCGTCGGCCTCGGTGATCGACACGACCGGCCCGAACGACTCCTCGGAGTAGATCCGCATGCCGGGGCGGACGCCGCGGACCACGGTGGGCCGCAGGTAGAGGCCGTCGGCCGTGCCGCCGGCGATCACCTCGGCGCCCTGCTGCTGGGCGTCGGCGACCAGGTCGAGCACGTGGTCGCGCGCCGCGGCGTGCACCATCGGCCCCACCTGCGACTCCGGGTCGTCCGGCGCGCCCACCGCCAGGGCCGCGGCCCGGGCCGCGAGCCGCGCCGAGATGTCGTCCGCCACGGACCGGTCCACGATCACCCGCTCGGTCGACATGCAGACCTGCCCCTGGTTCATGAACGCGCCGAAGCTCGCGGCGGCGGCCGCCTCGGTCAGGTCGGCGTCGGGCAGCACTACGAACGGGGCCTTGCCGCCCAGCTCCAGCAGCACCCGAGTCAGGTGCCGGCCGCCGAGCTCGCCGATCACCCGGCCCACCCGGGTCGAGCCGGTGAAGTTGACCCGCCGCACCGCGCGGTGCGCCACGAGCGCCTCGACCACGGCGGGCGCGTCCTGCGGCGCGTTGCTGATCAGGTTGACCACCCCGGCCGGCGCCCCCGCCTCGCGCAGGACGTCGACGATCGCGGCCTGCGTGCGCGGCGTCTGCTCCGAGGCCTTGAGCACCACGGTGTTGCCCAGCGCGAGCGGCATCGCCACGGCGCGCACGCCCAGGATCAGCGGCGCGTTCCAGGGCGCGATGCCGACCACCACCCCGGCGGGCTGCCGCACGCCGTACGCGGTCAGGCCCGGCACGTCGGACGGGATGATCTCGCCGACGGCGGAGTAGGCCTGCGCCGCCGCCTCGGCCAGCATGCCCGTGGCCACATGCACGTTGAACTCGCACCACGGCCGCGTCGCGCCCATCTCCTGGCTCATCACCGCGGCGACCTCGGCGGCGCGCTGCCCGAGCAGGTCGGCTGCGCGCCGCAGCACCTCGCGCCGGGCGGCCGGCGGCAGGCCCGACCACGCGGGCAGGGCGGCGGCCGCGGCGTCGGCCGCGCGACCGGCGTCCGCGACCGACGCGGCGGCCACCCGGGCGACCGTCTTGCCCGTCAGGGCCTGCACGAAGTCGGTGTACCGCCCGCCCTCCGCGGGGACGTACCGCCCGTCGACGAACAGGTCGGCGGTGGGGACGGGGGAGGTCTCGCGTTCTGACATGGCTGCTCCTCGTCGAGACGGCCGCCCTCGTCGTCGAGGGGGCACCACCGAGTATTCCGCGAGCGCCCCGCCACCGTCTTCTCCTATTACCCCTATTGCCAACGTTGACATAGAAGTTATTCGCTCCTACTGTTCACGCAGGCCGGACCAGCGTGGGTCCGGCCGGCAGCACTCGTGAAGCAGGAGCAGGAACGAACGATGGGGTTCGAATGAGCTACGTGACAGGCAGCGCGGCACCGGAGTCCGGTACGGCCGCGCTCTACGACCCGGATGTCCTTGAGGACCTGGTCGCACGGGTGGGCGAACGGCTGGGCAGCGAGGTGGCGGACGCCGTCGAGCGCTGCATGGCCGACACGCTCGCGCGGACGATCACGCCGCACCCGGACGGCACCGCCTTCGTGATCACCGGCGACATCCCGGCCATGTGGCTGCGGGACTCGACGACGCAGCTCGCGCCGTTCCTGCACCTGGCGGCCGACGACGAGCGCCTGGCGGACACGATCGCGGCCGTCTCGCGGCGGCAGCAGGCGTCGATCCTGCGCGACCCGTACGCCAACGCCTTCAACGACGGCCCCACCGGCGCCGGGCACCGGGACCGCACGGGCGACCCGGCCACGGGCCAGTCGCCGTGGGTCTGGGAGCGCAAGTACGAGATCGACTCGCTGGCCTACCCGGTCCAGCTCGCCCACGACCTGTGGCGGGCGACGGGCCGCACCGACCACCTCACCGAGATCGGCCAGGTCGGGCGCACGGTCGTCGACCTGTGGACCACGGAGCAGCGGCACGCGGAGGCGTCGCCGTACACCTTCGAGCGGTCCGACTGCCCGCCCACCGACACCCTGGTGCGCGACGGTCGCGGCCCTGAGGTCGGCTTCACGGGCATGACGTGGGCGGGCTTCCGGCCCAGCGACGACGCCTGCCGGTACGGGTACAACGTGCCGGGCAACGCGCTCGCGGCGACGGCGCTGCGGCAGCTCGCGGAGCTCGCCACCGCCGTCCTGCACGACGACGGCCTGGCCGCCCGGGCGGACGAGCTGCGCGCCGAGATCGAGCGCGGTATCCGCGAGCACGGCGTGGTGACCGGCCCGGCCGGCGTGCCCGTGTACGCGTACGAGGTGGACGGCCTGGGCGGCGTGCTCCTGGCCGACGACGCCAACACCCCGAGCCTGCTGTCCCTGCCGCTGACCGGCTGGTGCGACCCCGACGACCCGCTCTACGCCGCGACCCGCGACCTGGTGCTCAGCGACGCCAACCCGTACTACTACCGCGGCTCGGCGGCCTCAGGCATCGGCAGCCCGCACACCCCCGAGGGGCACGTGTGGCCCATCGCGCTGGCGATCCAGGGGCTGACCAGCACCGATCCGGCCGAGCAGCGCGCCCTGCTGGACCTCATCCTGGCGACCGACGCCGGGACGGGCGCGGTGCACGAGTCCTTCCACGCGGACGACCCGGGCACCTGGACCCGCGAGTGGTTCTCGTGGGCCAACTCGATGTTCTGCGAGCTGGCTCTGGAGGTCGCGGGGCTGCGCACGCACCGCCGTCCGGCACCGGGGAACGCGCACCGGGACACGCCGTGAGCGCCGCCGTCAGCGCCACCCGGCGGCAGCAGACCATCAGCGCGTGGATCTTCCTGGCCGTGCCGGTCGCGCTGTTCGCGGTGTTCCTGCTGCTGCCGGTCGTCATGGCGGTCGGGCTGAGCCTGACCGACTACGCCGTCATCGGCGACTTCGAGTGGGTGGGCCTGGACAACTACGCGCGCATTGCGGGCGACCCGATCTTCTGGGTGGCCGTGCGCAACACCGCGCTCTACACGGTGCTGTACGTCCCGGCCGGCCTGCTCGTCGCGCTCGGCACCGCCCTGCTGCTGAACCGCAGCACGCGCACCGCCCGGGTGTTCCGCACCCTGTTCTACATCCCGGTGGTGTCCTCGACCGTGGCGACCGCGGCCATCTGGTTCTGGCTGCTCAACCCGCAGTACGGGCTGCTCAACGCGGCGCTCGGCTGGGTGGGCATCGACGGGCCGGCGTGGCTGTACGAGTCGCGGTGGGCCATGGTCGCCATCGTCATGATGAGCGTCTGGGCCGGGTTCGGCGCCAACATGATCATCTACCTGGGCGCGCTC
This sequence comes from Promicromonospora sp. NPDC057488, assembly GCF_042802395.1. Classification (NCBI taxonomy): domain Bacteria; kingdom Bacillati; phylum Actinomycetota; class Actinomycetes; order Micrococcales; family Promicromonosporaceae; genus Promicromonospora; species Promicromonospora sp. NPDC057488. The sequence continues at coordinate 2,589 of NZ_JBHVEG010000240.1, read as the reverse complement.
CAGGGGGTGCCGGGCGAGCTGGTCGACGCCGCCCGCGTCGACGGCGCCGGGGCCTTCCGGGTGTTCTGGCACGTGACCCGGCCCTCCATCTCGCGGGCCACGTTCCTCATCCTGACGCTGCTGCTGATCGCCGCGTTCCAGGTGTTCGACCAGGCGTACGTGCTGACCAAGGGCGGCCCGGGCAACTCGACGCTGACCCTCGTCTACTACATCTACGACCGGGGCTTCGGGCGGCTGGAGATGGGCTACGCCTCGGCGCTGTCCTTCGTGCTGTTCCTGGTCATCCTCGTCTTCTCCGTGGCCAACGCCCGGATCACCGGACGGGAGAACGACCGATGAGCGCCGTCACGGCCGGCCCCGTCCCGGCCGGGCCCGTCCTCGCCACGGCCCCCGCGCCGACGTCGGACAAGCGCCCGCCGACCGCCCGGAGCGTCGTCGGCAAGGTCGTGTGGACGATCGCCGTCGTGCTGATCAGCGTGACCACCGTGCTCCCGCTGATCTGGACCCTGTCCACGTCGCTCAAGCCGGAGGGCGAGATCCTCTCGTCCTACCTCCAGGTGGTCCCGGACAACCCCACGCTGGCGAACTACGTGGCGCTGTTCACGGACGGCCCGTTCGGCCGGTACCTGGCCAACTCGGCGGTCATCGCGCTCGGCGGCGTGGCCACCAACCTGTTCTTCGGCGGCCTGGCCGGGTACGCCCTGGCCAAGCTGCGCTTCCGCGGCCGCGGCGTCGTCTTCTCGCTGTTCCTGGGCTCCATGATGGTGCCGGGCATCATCACGATGGTCCCCACCTTCCTGGTGCTGCGCCGGTTCCCGCTCGTGGGCGGGAACGACCTGTTCGGCGAGGGCGGCGCGGGCTTCATCAACAGCTACGGCGCCGTGCTCATCCCGTTCGCCGCCGGCCCGTTCGCCGTGTTCTTCATGCGCCAGTTCTTCCAGGCGCTGCCCGACGAGCTCGGCGACGCCGCCCGGATCGACGGCGCGAGCGAGTTCCGCATCTTCTGGAACATCTACCTGCCGCTGGCCCGCGCGGGCCTCGCGGTGCTGGGCGTGCTGACCTTCCAGGCGGGCTGGAACAGCTTCCTGTGGCCGCTCATCGCCCTCAACGACCCCGAGATGCTCACCGTCCAGGTGGGCCTGGCGGGATACGTCAACGAGTACCAGACGCAGTACGGGCCGCTGCTGGCCGGCACGATCCTGGCGAGCCTGCCGGTCCTGCTGGTCTTCGTCGTGGCCCAGCGCTACATCATCGAGAACTTCGCCCACTCGGGTACGAAGTAGCACCCTGCAAAGGAGCAGAGTCATGAGGTCAGCAACACGGATCGCCGGGGCCCTCGTCGCGGCGGCAGTCATGGCCGGGGCGCTGAGCGCCTGCGGCAGCGCGTCCGACGGCGGCTCGGGCGGCGGGCCCGAGGAGGTCACCTTCTGGGGTTCCTGGTCGGGCGCCCAGGCCAAGCAGCTCCAGGCGCAGGCCGACGCCTTCAACGAGTCGCAGGACGAGTACGAGGTCAAGTACGTGGGCCAGGAGCTCGTCGAGGAGAAGCTGCTCACGGCGCTCGCGTCGGGCAGCGTGCCCGACGTCGTCCTCTGGGACCGGTACAACACCCCGCTGTACGTGCCGAAGAACGCGCTCGCGCCGCTCGACGAGTACATCGAGGCCGACGGCGTCGACACCACCCAGTTCTACGACCAGGCCATGGGCGAGCTCGTCGTCGAGGGGGAGACCTACGGCCTGCCGCTGCTCGTGGACAACCGCTCGCTCTTCTTCAACACCGAGCTCCTCGCGGACGCCGGCGTCGAGCCGCCGACCGACTGGGACTCCCTGAAGAAGGCGGCCGAGGCGGTCACCGAGCGCGACGGCGGCAAGCTGTCCGTGGCCGGCTTCGCGCTGGACGACCCGGGCCTGTTCAACATCTGGCTCCGGCAGGCCGGCGGCCAGATGTTCAGCGACGACGGCGCCACCACGGCGTTCAACAGCCCCGAGGGCCTGGAGGTCCTGGAGTTCTGGCAGGGGCTGCTCGACGCGGGCGTCTACGAGCCCGGCTTCGGCGAGGGCGTCGACTCCTTCGCGGAGGGCTCCACCGCCATCAAGTACGACGGGCCGTGGGCCCTGACCGCGCTGGACGAGGCCGAGGTGGACTACGGCATCGTGCAGCCGCCCGTCGGCCCCGACGGCGGCCAGGGCGCGGGCATGGGCGGGTTCGGCCTGGTCATCCCGTCCGGTGCCCAGCAGCCCGACGGCGCCTGGGAGTTCATCAAGTGGTGGACCACCCAGCCGGAGAACGGCGTGGACTTCGCGAAGATCTCCGGCTGGATCCCCGCGAACGTCGAGGCCGCCAACGACCCGTACTTCACCGACGACGACCGGTACCAGGCCTTCATCGAGACGATGGAGTACGCCCAGGTCCGGTCCAACATCCCCGGCGCGTCCGACGTCGAGGGCAAGGCCCTGATCCCCGCCCTGGAGAAGTTCCTGGGCGGCGAGACCGACGCCGCCACGGCGCTGCAGGAGGCCCAGGAGCTCGGCGACCGGATCCTGGCCGACAACGCGCAGTGACCCGGCCGTGTGCCGCGCGTCCCCACGGGG
>NZ_JBHVEG010000239.1:0-7809 GCF_042802395.1 Promicromonospora sp. NPDC057488 | reverse complement strand
CCCGGGGTGTCAGCCGACGCGGATGAACGTCGGGTTGGACTGCCAGATGCTGGTGTACCGGACGCTCTTGCCCGGGACCGGCGCCTCGATCTGCATGCCGTCACCGGCGTAGATCGCGATGTGCCCGGGCGACCAGATCATGTCGCCCGGCTGCGCCTCGGACCACGGCACCACGGTGCCGGCGTACCGCTGCTCCGACGACGTGCGCGGCAGGTCGATGCCGACCTGCCCGTACACGTACGACGTGAAGCCCGAGCAGTCGAACCCCGCCGGGGTGCTGCCGCCCCACACGTAGGGCACCCCGAGGTAGCGCATCGCGACGGAGACGACGGCGGAGCCCGCCGCGGACGCCGGGATGTCGACCGCCGCGGCCTCTTCCGCCGCCGCGGCCGCTGCTTCGGCGGCCTCCTCGGCGGCCTCGGCCTCGGCCTCCGCGGCGAGCTGCGCCTGGTACTCCTCGTTGTCCGCGGCGGAGACCACGGACACCGCCGCGCTCTCGACCTTCAGCTCGGCGTCGGTGGCGACGGTCACCACGGGGGCGGCGGCGACCGACGCCTTGGCCTGGGTGGCCAGGGCGTCCAGGGCCGCCGCGTCGAGCGCGCCCTGGACGGGGCTGCCGGCCAGCTCGGCGTTGACCGCCGCCGGGGCGGGCGCGGCCTGGGCCGGCGGGGCGATCAGCGACAGCAGCACACCGCCGCCGGCGGCCGCGACCACCGCGCCGCGGCCGGTCAGCGCGCTGACCTGCTCGGTCGCGGACCTGGCGACGTCGGACAGGAGGGGGCGGCGTACCGCCCGGTGCCGGCCGCGAGCACGCGGGGTGGTGGCCGGCTGGTTCTGGGGATCCATCAAGGCTCAGGACCTTTCGTTCGGAGGTGGACCACGCGCGCGACCCGGGTGCGGGCGCGCGAGAGACGCCCGGCACCGTGCGGTGCCGGAGCGTGGTGGTGGTCTACGTCCGGGAGATCCCCAGGGCGTGCAACGACGGCGGGACCGGGGTGGCCACGCCGTCCGCGGTGCGGTGGTCCGGGTAGGCCGCGGCGGGCGCCGTGCGCTGCACGGTGCGCTCGGGCAGCACGGCCGAGACGACGGGGGAGGGCAGCAGCGGGTCGCACTGCGCCGACGTCGAGTGGTGGTCGCCGCAGCCGTGCGACTCGTCGCCCAGCGGCGCGGAGCTCGTCCCGGGGACGGCGGTCGCCGCGGCGGCCGCGACCTCAGTGGTGATCGCGACCTCGCCGTGCCCGTGGCCGGCGTCGTTCCGCTCGAGGTGGACGCTGCACAGCACGTGCACGCTGACCAGCGCGAGCGCGACGAACATGACCGACAGCACGCTCACCGGACCGCGCCGGGTACCGGCGAGGAGGGAGCGGAGGCGGCGGGCAGGGCTCATGGCGCGACAACACTAACCGACCCGGCCGGTGGCTTGGATCACGGCGTGGCCAGGTGGTTCGTCTACGATCAGCCCCGACATGACCACCTCGGCCCGGCCCCGGACGAGCGCGACCGTGCTCCGGTACGTGCTCGTCGTCCTGCTGCTCGCGCTGGCGGGGCTCCTGGCCGTGCCGGGCGCCGACCCGACGGCCGCGGCCGCCTCGGGCGTGGTCGCGGCCGGGCAGCACGTGACCGATCCGGTCGCCGACCGCGTCGTCGCGACGGCCGGGCAGCACACCGACCACGGGACGCCGCACGGCGCGGAGGCGCTCGGCCTGCTGTGCCTGTGCGCCCTGCTGGTGACCGGGATCGTGCTGGCCGGACGCGGCGTGACGACCTACCGGGTCGCCCTCCGGGCCGTAGCGACGGTCCGGGGCCGCTGGCTGGGCACCCGCTCGTACCCGCACATCGCGGGGCCCGATCCGGTGTTCCTGGGGATCAGCCGCACGTAGGAGCACTCCGCAAACGGACGCCGCCGTCCGCTTGCGGAAGTGAAGACTTCCCGAACGGACGCCCCCGTCCGTTCGCGGACTCCCGTGCCCATGCCCGCTGCCCCCTGTTGACGCGCCGTGGCCCACCCGTGCCCGGCGCGGCCCGTGACCCCCGAGGAAGACCCATGACCACCAAGCGCCCGACCACCCGCCCGGCCGCCGCCAAGACCCCGTCCGCCAAGCCCCCGGCCGCAAAGGGCCCCTCCGCGAAGAAGCCGCCCGCCGGCCGCCGCCTCACGTCGCGCCGGCTCCTCCAGCTCGTCCTGCTCGCCGGGGTGCTCGGCCTCGTCGTCCTCCTGGTCGTGTTCATCCTGACCTCCCGCCCCGAGACGCCGGCCGGGGACGCCCAGGTGGTGCGCGAGGACAGCCACGTGCTGAACCAGGCGCCGGACGAGAAGGCGGTCCTGGTCGAGTTCCTCGACTTCGAGTGCGAGGTGTGCCGGGCCTACTACCCGACCGTCGAGGAGCTGCGGCAGGAGCACGGCGACGACCTCACGCTCGTGCTGCGCTACTTCCCGATCCCGGGACACACCAACTCCACCAACGCGGCCGTCGCGGTCGAGGCCGCCGCGGCGCAGGGGCAGCTCGAGCCGATGTACCAGCGCATGTACGAGACGCAGGCCGAGTGGGGCGAGGCCCAGGAGTCGCGCGCGGACGTGTTCCGCGGTTTCGCGCAGGAGCTCGGCCTCGACATGGCCGCGTTCGACGCCGCCGTCGCCGACCCCGCGACCACCGAGCGGGTGCGGCGCGACTTCGACGAGGGCCGGGCGCTGGGCGTGAGCGGGACGCCCACGTTCTTCCTCGACGGCGAGAAGGTGGAGACCCAGAGCCCCGCCGACCTGGTCGACGCCGTCCGGGGCGCGCTCGGCGACTGAGTCAGATCCAGCCGCGCTCCTGCGCGACGAGCACGGCCTGCTGCCGGGTCTCGACCGCGAGCTTGCCCAGCACGGTGGAGACGTGGTTGCGCACGGTGCCCGGGGCGAGCGAGAGGGTGCGCGCGATCTGGCGCGTCGTCTCGCCGTTCCGGCCCGCGCGCAGCACGTCCAGCTCGCGGTCGGTCAGTGGCGAGCGCTCGTCGCTCAGCGCGTCGGCGGCCACCTCGGGGTCGACGTACCGCCCGCCGGCCGCCACCCGGCGGATCACGGCCGCGACCTCGTCGGCGCCGCGCGACTTGGGCAGGAACCCGGCGGCGCCCGAGGCCAGCGCCCGCCGCAGGACGCCGGGCCGGGCGTGGCGGGTGACGATCACGCAGCGGGTGGCCAGCGTGCGGTTCAGGCGCTCGGCGACCTCCACGCCGTCGAGGTGCGGCATCTCGAGGTCCAGCAGGCACACGTCCGGCTTGAGGCGCACGGCCTCGGCGACGGCCTCGGCGCCGTCGGCGCACTCGGCGACGACCTCGATGTCCGGTTCCAGGCGCAGCAGCGCGGCCAGGGCCGACCGGATCATCCCCTCGTCGTCGGCCAGCAGCACTCGAATCATCCGGCGTTCTCTCCTTCGCTGGGAACGGTGACGGTCACGGTGAACGAGCCGTCCTCGCGCCGTACGTCCAGCTGACCGCCCACCTCGGCGGCCCGGCGTGCGATGCCCTCCAGGCCCGCGCCGCCGGAGGACCCGGCTGGTTCGTCGACGGCGTCGTCCGCGACGTCGTTGGTGATCTCGTACCGCCACGACCCGTTCGACCGCGACAGGTCCAGGCGGGCCCACCGGCCGCCGCCGTGGCGCAGCACGTTCGTCGTCGTCTCCCGGATCACCGGACCGAGGGCGGACGCCGGCGCGTGCGGCGAGGCCGGGTCCACCGTGGCCTCGGCGGCCGTGCCCGCGGCCCGCAGCAGGTCCACCGCGTTCGCGATCTCGTCGCGCAGCGGCACGGAGCGGAAGCGCGTGGCGAGGTCGCGCGTGCCCTGGCGCGCGTCGCCGACGCTGGCGCGCGCCGCGCGCAGCTGCTCCATGCCGGCGGCCGGGTCCTGCGGCATGAGCCGCTCGGCGAGCTCGAGCTGGAGCGCGATCACCTGGAGGTGGTGCCCCTGCAGGTCGTGCACGTCGGTCGCGACGCGCAGCCGCTCCTGGGTCGCGGCGAGCCGTGCCTCCGAGGCGCGGGCCTTGTCCAGCGTGACCAGCACGTCCCACCACCACAGCGACGAGACGGTCGTGATCGGCAGGATCGTGGACAGGAACGCGAGCTGGAACGCGCTCGGGGCGCCGCCCGCCCTCAGCGAGAGGTTCCCGTCGACCACCCACAGCAGGACGAGCACGGCGGTAGCGGCCACCACCACCCGCAGGCGCACCCCGGACTGCCAGTTCAGGAGGATCAGCGCCTGGAGCACGGGCAGCACGAGCACCACCCACATCCCGGTGGCGTAGCCGGCGCCGAGGCCGTACACCACGCCGACCAGCAGCGGCGGAAGGTGCCGGCGGGGGACCAGCAGCGGCGCGTCCTCGGCCCGGTGCCGGTAGCCGGCCAGGGGCAGGAGCGTCGTCAGCCACCACAGCAGCCCGCCGACCGCGACGGCGATCGTCGTGAGCGCGTCGCGGTCGTCCTCGACCAGGACGACGACCGTCAGGAGCACGGCGATCAGCTCGAACGAGACGATCCCGAGGGCCATGTACCACCAGGTCGCGCTGACGCTCCGGGTCAGGCGCAGGGTGCTCCGGGGGTCGACCGCCGCCGGTGCGGGGCCCGCATCAACGGGTCGGCTGCTCATCCGCCCAGGTTACGGGCATGACACATGTCATGGCCGGGGTGTGCGCAGCGCCCGGAAGGCGGTGACAGGCGGACACTTCTGCGCCGCGCGCCCGGCGGGTGGACTAGGGACATCAACGCGAGACCCACCCCGAGACCCACCCCAAGGAGCACACCATGAACCTCGTCGAGACCCTCCAGAACCTGCTCGGGCAGGTGCCCGAGCTCCTCCAGCCGCTGATCGTCGCGCTCGCCGGCGCCATCCCCTTCGTCGAGGGCGAGGGCGGTGCCGCGATCGGCATCCTCGGCGGCCTCCCGCCGGTCGTCGCCGCGATCGCCGCCATGGTCGGCAACTTCCTGACCGTCGCCGTGCTCGTCCTGCTCAGCGCCGGCGCCCGCACCGCCGTGGTGACCCGCCACCGGGAGAAGGTCCTGGCCCGGGACGGCGTGCTGGTCGGCGGTTCCCAGGCCGGCACCCGCGTCGAGCAGACCGACGACCGCGGCTCGGCGCGCCGCGCCAAGTTCCAGCGCGCCTACGAGCGCTACGGCGTGCCGGGCGTGAGCCTGCTCGGCCCCCTGCTGCTGCCCACGCACTTCACGGCCACCATGCTCGCCGCCTCCGGCGTCGGCAAGGCCCGGATCCTCGTCTGGCAGGCCATCGCGATCTTCGCCTGGACCACGCTCACCGCGCTCATCATCAGCGGTGTCCTCCAGGCCGTCGTCTGACGCGTCAGCACCCCACGCAGCGCGACCCCACCCGCGAAGAAGGAGAGGACTGCCATGACCACGCGACCGAGCTGGCTGCTGGACCCGGGCGAACCGAGGAACGCCCCGTCGGTACCGCAGGGCGTCGAGTACCACCGCGTGCTCGCGGGCGACCAGCGCCGCATCGGGCGGGGCATCCTCGCGATCGTCCTGCTCGCGGCCGGGTTCGTCCTCTTCCCGACGGTCATCGGCTGGGGCCTGGCGACCGTCGACGTGCGGTTCGGCAACACCCCGCCGATCATCGGCGGGACCGACTACACGCCGCTCTACCACGCCGGGTCCATGATCTCCCTGGGCCTGCTCATCCCGTGGAGCATGCTCATCCAGCGCTGGCTCTACGGCGTGCCCGGCGCCTCCCTGCACTCCGTGACCTCGCGGTTCCGGTTCGACCTGTTCGGCAGGTCGCTCGTCGCGCTCGCCCCCGCCTGGCTCGTCGTCATCACGCTCGGGTTCCTCGCGCCGGTCGCCGAGGTCCCGTGGTCGCAGACCGACCTCGTCGCCATGTTCCTCGCCACGCTCCTGCTCACCCCGTTGCAGGCCGCCGGCGAGGAGTACGGCGTGCGCGGCCTGATCTTCCGCGTCGTCGGCGGCTGGACCCGCCGGCCCCGGGCCGGCCTCGTCGCCGGGACCGTGGTCACCGCCGTGCTGTTCACGCTCGCCCACGGCTCGACCGACCCGTACATCATCGTCTGGTACCTCGTGCTGTTCAGCGGGCTGGCGATCATCACGTGGCGCACCGGCGGCCTGGAGATCGCGGTGCTGCTGCACGCCGTGCTCAACACGGCCTCCCTGGTCATGGCGCCCTACCTGCGGATCGACCTCGGCGGAGCGCTCACGGACCGCTCGGCCGGCGTCGGCTCGCCCTACCAGCTCGTCCCGGCGCTCGCCGTCGTCGTGATCACCGCGATCGTCTGGTGGGCCACCCGCCGGACCGGGCCCGCGCTGACCCCGGTCAATACCCGCACGCCGGCCCGCGAGCCCGCCTACGATCAGGCGACATGACCGACACCTCCCTGGAACTGAAGCTGGAACCAGCAGCCGACACCCTGCGCGCGTGGGCCCTCGACGAGGACCTCAAGCGCACGGTCCTCGCCAACCCGGCGCTCGCGGCGGCCGCCGGGCGCATCGCCCGGCGCTACACCGCCGGCGAGACCGTCGACCAGGCGATCGACGCCGCCCGGGCCGGGACGCGGCGGGGGCACACGGCGAGCATCGACTACGTCGGCGAGAGCATCCGCGACGCCGCGACCGCGCGGCGGGAGACCGACGTGTTCCTGCGGCTGATCGAGGCGGTGCGCGCGGCGGACGTGCCGGCCACGATCTCGTTCGACCTCTCGCACGTGGGCTCGCTCGTGGACCGGGATCTCGGGCTCGCCCATGCGCGCGAGCTGGCCGCCGCGACCGCCGACCTGGGCACGGCCCTGGTGATCTCCGCCGAGGGGTCCGACCGGACCGACCTCGTGCTCGACCTCCACGAGGCGCTCTCGGCGGAGTTCGACCACGTCGGCATCACGCTGCAGGCCCGCCTGCACCGCACGCCGCAGGACCTGCGCCGGGTGCTGCGGCACCCGGGGCCGGTACGGCTCGTCAAGGGCGCCTTCCTCGAACCGGAGTCGGTCGCCTACCGCCGGGACAGCGCCGAGCTCACCAGCGCCTACCTCGCCCAGACCGCCGAGCTCCTGGACGCGCGGCACCCGGTCTTCCTCGCCACGCACGACGACGAGCTGGTCCGGACGCTGCGCGAGCGGCACGGGGCGGCGCTGACGGAGCCGGGCGTCGAGTTCGAGATGCTGCTCGGGCTCGGCACGGAGCTGCTCGACCAGCTGCACGGCGAGGGGTTCAACACCAGGGAGTACCTGATCTTCGGCGACGAGTGGTGGCTCTACGTCCTGAACCGCATCGCCGAGGACCCCACGCGGGTCATCACCGCGCTCGCCGATCTCCGCCCCGCTCCGGGAGTCTGACGGCACTTTCGTTGCGGGTATTGCTCATGCGACCTAATTTCAGTTCAACCGAACAGAAAGGGACCGGTTCCATGACCCAGTACTTCCTCACGATGCCGCACGACACGGCCGACGAGCCGACGATGGAGTCCATGCAGGAGATGGACCCGGCCGAGCTGGAGGCGATGATCGCCGCCGTCGACGGCTTCAACACCGCCCTGAACGAGTCCGGCTCGTTCGTCACCGCAGGCGGGCTCCAGCCGCCGTCCACGGCGATCACCGTCGACGCCACGGGCGGCGAGGTGAAGCGCGTCGCCGCGCCGTTCGTCGATGCCACCGAGTACGTCGGCGGGTTCTGGATCATCGACGTCGCCGACGAGGAGACGGCGCTCGGCTGGGCCGAGCGCGCCTCGGCGGCGCTGCAGTCCCGCATCGAGGTGCGCGCGCTGCAGGAGGCGCCGGCGTGACCTCGCTGGTCAGGGCGCCGGTGCCACCTCTCGGT
>NZ_JBHVEG010000238.1:0-7864 GCF_042802395.1 Promicromonospora sp. NPDC057488 | reverse complement strand
GCTCTGCGTAGACGATGTCTACGCAGAGCAACACACCCCGCGTGCATACGTTCGCCCCCCGGGCGACACGCCGCGCGACACGCGCGCCGTCGACCGGCCACGGCTCGATCAACCGGACCCGGCGGCCCGAGAGGCTCGGCGCCGGATCCCGCTCCCGGTGTCGCTCGGCTCCGGGGCGTCCGTGTCCGCCTCAGGCGTGCCGAGGCACGCTCACGAGACCGTCCAGCGCTGGTTGTCCCCGGCGTGGCAGCCGTACACGATCGCGGGCGTGCCGTTGTCGACCGCCCCGCCGGACACGTCCAGGCACAGCCCCGTCGCGACGTTGCGTACGGTGCCGTCGGCCTGCGGCGTCCACTGCTGGTTCGCCCCGCCGTTGCACGTCCGGATCTGTGCGGGGGTGCCCTGCGCCCCGGCGCTCGGGTCGTCCAGGCACATGGTGTCCAGCACGCGCAGCTCCCCGGCGGCGGACGTCGTCCAGAGCTGCGCCGCCGACCCGTTGCAGTCGTAGATCTGCAGCGCCGCGCCGTCCGCGGCCACGCCGCCGGGCACGTCCAGGCACCGGCCGGAGGCCACGCTCTGCAGCGTCACGGGCACCGGGGCCGGCGGGGGCGTCGGGGTGGGCGACGGTGACGGGCTCGCCGGGGCGCTGACCGGCTCGGCGTCGCTCGGCTCGCTGGGGCTCGGCACCGCGGCGCTCGGCGACGCCGAGGCCTGCCCGGCCGCGTCCGCGCCGGACACGTCCCGCGTCATCACCCACACCGTGCCCCCTACCGCGCCGAGCGCGAGCACGACGGCGAGCACCCACGCGAGCACGCCGAACGGAGTGCGCCGCGGCGTCGTGACCTGGTCGTACACCCTCGTGCTCCCTTCGGTGCCCTGCCGGCCCGTGCTCCGCGCCGCACCCTACTCGGTCCCGGCCGCCCGCCGGGTGCAGGATCGGAGGATGGCCGCCTACCCGAAGCACACCAGCCGGCACCCGATCAGCTCGAGCGGGCCCCGACCAGCCGACCCCGCCGCCCAGCGCTCGTACGTCGTGACCGGCGGCGCCCAGGGCGTGGGCCGGGCCATCGCCGAGCGCCTGGCCGCCGTCGGCCCCGTCGTCGTCCTCGACGTCGCCCCGGCCCTGGACCGGGACCACCCGGGCGTGACGCTGGTCAGCGGCGACGCGGCCGACCCCGACGTAGCCCGACGTGCCGCCGACGCCGCGGAGGCGCTGGCCCCGCTGGCCGGCTGGGTCAACAACGCCGCGATCTTCCGGGACGCGCCGATCACCGCGCCGCCGTCCGACGTGCTCGGCCTGATCACCGCGAACCTCGCGCTCGCGGTGACGGGCTGCCACACCGCCGTCGGGCACCTGCTGGCGTACGGGCGGCCCGGCGCGATCGTCAACGTCTCGTCCCACCAGGCACAACGGCCGGTGCGCGGCGCCCTGCCCTACGCCACGGCCAAGGGCGCGGTCGAGGCCCTGACCCGGGCCCTCGCCGTCGACCACGGGCCGCACGGCATCCGTACCAACGCGGTGGCGCTCGGGTCGGTCGCGACCGCGCGCCACGAGGCCTACCGGGCCGAGCACCCCGGCGTGGACGCGCAGATGGCCGCCCTGCACCCGCTGGGCCGCGTCGGCACGGGCGCGGAGGTCGCCGAGGCGGTCGCGTTCCTGCTCTCGGACGCCGCCGCCTTCGTCAACGGCGCCGTGCTGCCCGTGGACGGCGGACGCGCGGCGCAGGGGGCCGATCCGGAGGCCACCTGACGCCGCGCGCCGTCGAGCAGGAGACCGTCAGCCGATCTCCTTCCACGGTCCGTGCCGGTCGCCCGGCGCCTGGTTGCGGGTCCACCACCTGGCCTCGTAGGTCGTGCCGTCGTGCTCCACGACGTCGCCGGTGTCGAAGATCCGCGACGCCGTCCAGACCGCGGTGCCGTCCCAGGCCTCGGCGATCTGCTGCCACGGCCCGTACGCCGACGCGCCGGGCTTCTGGTTCTGCGTCCACCACGAGGCCTGCCACAGCGAGCCGTCGTACGCGACCAGGTCACCGGCCGTGTAGATGGCCTTCGCGGCCCAGGTGTCCGCCGCGGGCTCGGTCAGCACGCCCGGCTGCGCGGTCACGCGCAGGTGGTCCAGGTTGATGTTGCCCGTGTCGGTGGCGGTGTGGTGCAGCAGGATCTCGTGCCGCCCGGCCGCCAGCGTGAACCGCACGCCGGGGGAGTAGTCCCAGATGCGCCACCGGTCCGCGCCCTGGCCCAGGTTCGGGAACGAGACCGGCTGCGCCTTGCCGCCGTCGACGGCGACGGAGAGCTGCCGGTCGAGCGGCGCGACGACCATGCCGTTGGCGTACCGGAACGACACCTCGACCGTGGTGGGCGCCGCGGCCTCGTAGGTGAACCGCACGCCCGCGCCGGCCTTGGACAGGTCCCGGACGAACCCGGTCCCCGTGTAGCCGGGGTGTTCGGCGTTGGTGCGCGCGCCGCCCAGCAGCGTGGCCGTCTCGGCCTCGCTCACCTGCTCGGCGTGCTGGGCCTCGACGGCGGCCAGCAGCCGCGCCAGGGCCTGCGCGTCGCCCTCGGCCGTCTCGACCTCGCGAGCCAGCTCGCCCAGCGCCTCGTCCATCGCGTCCGCGTCACCGGAACGGGCATGCCGGACCGCCTCGGCGGCCGGCTCCCGCAGCGCGACGGCGGTCCCGGCGTCGATCGCCGCCGCGTCCTCGGCGTCCCGGATCAGCGCGAGGATGCCGAACAGCCCGGCCGAACTGCCGAGGTACGGCGTCACCATCGCGTCAATCCGGTCGGCGACCCGCGGCGGCACCGCCTCGACGGAGGAGGTGAGCACCGCGTGCCGCACGGCCTGCATCGCCCGGCGGACGGCGGGGAAGTCGTCCCCGCGGCCCGCCTCCAGCGCCGCCTCGGCCCGCTGGGTCAGCAGCGCGGCCCGGGCCGGGTCAAGGTTGCGGGCCTCGTCCTCCAGCAGGTCGGTCAGGGTCTCGTCCGGCCGCGGCAGGAGAGCCACGGACACCGGCTCGCCGGCGGTCCCGTCGGGCCCGACGACGCTCAGCGAGTTCGCCGCGCGGTAGTCGACGTCGTCGGCCGCGACGTCGAAGGTGAACGTCCGGGAGGCGCCGCCGCCCACCCGGCCCGCGGCGCCGTCCACGGTCTCGCCGTCGACGGCGATCCGGGCCTGCGCCGCCGTGGTGCCGTCGTTGCGGACGGTCGCGGTGACCGTCACGGTCCCGGCCGTCGGGTCGTAGTCGACCTCGGGCGCCGCCTCCAGCGTGAACGCCGGCGGCGCGTACTCGGTCAGGTCCGCCAGGTCCTCCGGCGTCGCGGGCCGCAGCTTCACGGCCTGCCCGCCGCCGCCGACCATGGAGGCCGCGATCGTGTCGGTCGGGTCCACCAGCGAGTGCGTCACCTCGACGGCGGTCGGGTTGCCCTTCCAGGACGCGTTCCCGGCGTCGGCGTAGACGTCGGCCACGTAGGTGGTGCCCTCGTCGAGGAACTCCAGCGGGACCTGGACGGTGCGGTCGTTCTCGTCGGTGACCGACCCGAGGTACCAGGTGCTGCCGCTGCGGCGCGCCGTCACCGTGTGGTCGCCGAGGACGGCGTCGAGCACGTGGGACTCGTCCCAGACGGTCGGCATGGCCTTGAGGTACTCGAAGGCCTCGGCGTGCTCCGCGTAGTTCTCCGGGGTGTCGGCCAGCATCTGCAGCGGGCTGGAGAACGTCGGGTAGAGCGCGAGCTGCGCCGTCGTCGTGGTCTGCACGCGGGTCTTGAGGTTCGCCGGGTCCCAGGTGACGGCCAGGACGCCGGGTGTGTAGTCGGCAGGGCCGCCCATCCAGCGGGTGAACGGCAGGATCGTGGCCTGCTCGGGCGGGTTGCCGCTCGCGCCCATGTAGTTGTGCTGCTCCATGCCCGCCACGCCCTCGCCCGTCATCATGTTCGGGTAGGTGCGCGACAGCCCGGTCGGCTTGATGGCCTCGTGCGCGTTGATCGAGATCTCGTGCCGGGCCGCGGACTCGATGACCCGCTGGTAGTGCTTGACCGCCTCCTGGTCGTAGTGGCTGCGGTTGACGCCGCCCAGCTCGAACCGCGTGGCGTACCCGGTCTTCAGGGCGTGGATGCCCCACTCCTGGTACTGGTCGAAGATCTCGTCCATGTGCGCGTCGTAGTAGTCGACGTAGCCGCGCGTCTCGTTGTGCGCCATGAAGCCGACGCCGTTCTCCTTGGCGTAGGCCAGCACCTCGTCGATGTCGACGTCGGCCTGGGGCGTGACGAAGTCCTGTCCCTTCCACTCGCCGCCCGCGTTCTGGTTCCAGCCCTCGGCCAGCACGTACTTGGCCCCGGCCTCGACGGCGAGGTCCACGTATTCCTTGATGCGCGCGGTGGTGGCGCCGTGCTTCGGCCCGGCGTTCCACGTCGTGTCGCGGCGCTGCAGCTCCCACCACACCCCGACGTACGTGCCGGGGTCGATCCAGTCGGTGGTGTCCGCGGCGCCGTCGTCGTCGGAGTCGACGTCGCAGATGGCGCACGGGGCGTTCAGGTTCTCGATGAGGTGCGACGCCGCGAGGTCGCCGGCGGTCCGGCCCACGGTGAGCGTGCGCCAGGGCGTGGCGAAGCCGTCCGCGTCGACGTCGATCACGGCCTTGTCGCCGTTCGGCAGCGCGATCAGGTCCGAGACGAGCGTGCCCGGCGTCGTGCCGCGGACCACCGTCATGCTCGGGAAGTCGATCAGGGCCGCCTCGTGCACCGCCAGGAACAGGCCGTCGTCCCGGGACATCGTGATGGGCGTCTGCGCGGAGGCGACGTCGGGCAGCGGCTGCGTGCGGTAGTGCTGCTCGTCCGCGCTCCAGCGCGTGCCCGCCGGGATGGAGTACGCCGTCAGGTCGGCGGGCAGCGCGAACTGCGTGGACTCGCCGGACACGACCACGCCGTCGCCCAGCCCGTCCTGCTCGGGGAAGACGTACCGGAAGCCGACGCCGTCGTCGAACACCCGGAAGACCACGTCCAGCTCGACGCCCGACGCCTCGTGCACGGCGTGCACCGTGAGCTCGCCCGCGTGGTTGCGCACCCGGGCGTCGTTGCCCCAGGCCGGGGTCCAGGTCTCGTCGACGACGTCCCGCTCGGTGGAGGTGACGGTCAGACCCTCGGTCAGGTCCACCGCGGGCTCGCGCAGCGTGAGCCCCAGGCCCGACGGCGCGACGACGGTGGTGGTCCCGTCCCGCACGACCCCGTACGTCAGGGTCCCGTCGACGACGTCGACCGTGGTCTCGATCGACCGGTCCGGCGAGGACACGGTCCAGCCGTCGAGCGCCGCGGTCTCCTGCGCGGCCGCCGGGGCGGCGGCGGTGGTAGCCGCGGTGGCAGTGGCGGCGGTGGCGGCGGTCGCGGGGACGAGCAGGGCCACCACCGTGGCGGCCGCGGTCAGCGCCGACCCGCCTCCCCGTCGATGGTGCGGCCGTTCGGCCTGGGCGCGCGTGGGTGGTCTCACTGTTCTCTCCCGGACGTCGGTGTCGGTGCCGGCTCGGCGTTTGCCTCGATGCAGACGGAGCCTGCCGTGAGTTTTTCGGCGCGGGGGTCCGGTGTCAAGGTGCCGTCGGCGCCCGACTTTCGGCACAGGGCGAAACCTGTGGGTCCACCGCCGCTTTTCACCTACCTTCGGGGCACCCCGGGGCAAGGGGCCCTGGGCCGAGGGAGGGCTGATCGTGCACACCACCACATGGATCCTCGCGTTCGACGCCTCGTGCTGCCAGTGCCGGCAGGTGGCCGAACAGGTCGAGCGCGCCGGCGACGGCCGCCTCGACGTCCGGCCCCTGGAACGCCCGGAGGTCCGCGCCTGGCGGGAGCAGGTGTTCGGCCCGGAGCCCCCGCACGCCCCCACCCTGATCAAGGTGCCCGACGACGGCGCCGTGCGCGCCTGGACCGGGCCCGTCATGGTGGCCCGCACCGCCGCCCGGCTCGGCCCCCGCCTGAGCCTGCGCCTGCTCGGCGCCCTCGGCGCGCTGCGCCGGGGCGGGGAGGCCGCCGAGCGCGACGGGCTCGGGCGCGCGCAGTTCCTGCGCCTGGCCCTCGTCGGCGCCGGAGCCCTCGTGCTCGGCGGCGGGCAGCCCGCCGTCGCGGCGGCACCCAGCGCGGCCCAGCGCTGGGTCCAGGCCAACCGGCACGCGCTGCCCCAGGACTACACCGCCTTCGCCGCGCACGACGTCGCCCACCGCCGCGCCATCTACGCCGAGTCCACGGCCGCCACGCGCAGCGAGCTGTGGACCGCGCAGCTCGTGCGCTACCGCGACGCCCACGGCGACCTGTCCGCCGCGCGCCGCGCCGTCGTCGACCGCGCCCTCCGGATCGCGGGCGACCAGAACGTCTTCACCGGACGGGTGCGGCCCGGCACCGCGCTCGCCGAGGAGCTCACCACCCTGACCGACGACGCCGTCGCCGCGTTCGGCGTCGACGAGGGGCGCGCGCTGCTCGCCTCCCTCGGCCCGGAGCCGGGCTCGCGGTCCGGCTCGGGCGAGCAGGGCGCGGCCGCCGTCGACTGCGGGTGCAACCTCTACTACGGCGTGTGGTGCAGCAACTACTGCTACGGCTGCACCGACTGCCCCTGCCCGGAGTGCACCTGCTCCGACTCCGGCTGCGGCACCTTCTGGGTCCACGAGTGCAACGGCGTCTGCCGGTAGGACCTCAGGCGACCTCCCGCACCCACGTGTCGCCCTCCGGGCGGAAGCCCACGCCGCGCAGGTACGCCTGCTCACCCTGCGCGGCGTGCGGCACCACCACCCGGTCGAACCCCTTGGCCGCGAAGATCCCGCTGCGCCGGTACACGAACTCGCCGGGCGTCAGGTCGCGGAACCGCATGGACACCCAGTCGAGCTCGACGACGCCCGCGCCGTCCCCGGCGTCGCGCACCTCCACCACACCCACCGTCTCGTCGCCGCGCTGCACCAGGAACGCCGACCGCTCCTCGCCCGGCTCCGGCTGCGCCACGAACCCCGGCGCGAAGGTCGCGATGTCCGCCGCGTGCGTGCGCAGCACGTGCAGCAGGTACGCGTCGTCCGGCGCCACCTCCACCACCTCGTAGACGGCGGCGTCGTGGCGCTCGCGGGTCAGGCGGCGCAGCCAGTAGATGTTGATGAGGCTGATCGCGGCGTTCATCGCGAAGAACGGCCAGATCCCGAGGATCGCGTTGTACGTGGTCGCGATCAGGGAGCCGGTCAGGTTGAGCCAGCGGAAGCGGAACACCCGCGCCTGCGTCAGCGACAGCACGACGAGCGCGGAGCCGACCCAGCCGGCGATCTCTAGCCAGGGGAACATGCCCTGACTCTAGGCGGGCAGGGGCGCCGCGGCCGCCCGCGCCCGCGCCTCACCACGACCAGCCGCGGGAGCTGAGCTCCAGCTCCTCCCGCAGCCGCTCGTCCGCGGCCGAGCGTTCGCTCGCACGCAGCGGGTCGGCGTCGGTGGGCAGCTCGGCGAGGCGGCACGCCTCGCGCAGCAGGGCGTCGTAGGCGTTCTGCACCGCGAACCAGTGGTGGGCGCGGGCGTACAGTCCGGGGTCCTCCTCGACCTTGCGCAGCTCGGCCGCGAGCTGCCCGAGGCGAGCCTGCAGCCGCAGGGTCACCAGCGGGTCGGGCGCGGGCTTCGGGCGCGTCAGGAACGACCAGACCATGGGTGGCACCGCCACGTCGTCGTCGCGGAAGGGGTACCCCTCCAGCGTAGGTCCGCGGGACCGCCACGGCTATCCCGCTGGGCGACCCGGATGTTCCCCGCGAACACGCCGATCCACCCGCCCCCAGGAGGACGGGTGAATCGGCTAGACTCTCCGCAGACTTCCGGCGCGAGAGTGCCGGCGGGATCCGAATGAGACAGCGGATCTGCACCTGCT
>NZ_JBHVEG010000237.1:0-8018 GCF_042802395.1 Promicromonospora sp. NPDC057488 | reverse complement strand
GTCCGGCACTCAGCGGGTCCGGCGGGTCAGGTCAGGACTCGAGGCGCTTGGCCTCGGTCTCGGCCTCGTCGGCCTCCTCGTCGCGGCCCTCCTTGCGCAGCGCGCTGGTCAGCGAGCGCATCGAGGCGGCGGCGTCGGACTTGGCGAGGTCGGACGACGTCCCGCGCAGCTTGCTCCACAGGCCCATCGCCTCCTCGGCGACCTCGAGCACCTGCGAGCGCTCCTTGCCCCCGATGGTCGACGTCGTGAACGTCTCCAGCGCGTGCTCCAGGGCGTTGCGCTGCTTGGACGGGTCGTCGTCGTCCAGGCTCTTGAAGAGGCCGACGGCCTCGCCGACGAGCGCCGAGGTCGACTTCTCCTGGTCCTTGGCCGCCGCCTGGCTGCCGAACGACAGCAGCGCCACGGCCAGCTTCGACACGGTGCTGCCGGCCTCGCCGGGCAGCTTCTCCGCGCCCGACGCGACCAGCTGGTGCAGCCGGGCCGCAGTCCTCGTCTCGATGTTGTCCGCGCGCTCCGGGTCGTCGTCCTGCTCCGGCGTCGCGGCCTGCTCCGGCGTCGGGGCCACGGCCCCCTCCGGCCCGGCGACCGGGGCCGGGCTCGCGGCCGGCTCCGGGTTCGTGTCGCGCTGGGCGACGTCCGGCGTCGCCTCCGGCGCCACCTGCGGCGTCGGCTCCCCTGCGGCGGTGGCCTGCGCCGCCTGTGCCTGCTCCGGCAGTGCGTCCGTGCTCACTTTTTCCTCCTGTTAATGGTGCGACGAAACTACCAGAATGGGCATTCAGTCCGGTATGTAAGAAACGTCGGTCCACGACGCGCGTCGGGGCCTCCGGGACGCCCCGGACGCAGTACCGTCGTCGGCCATGAAGACCTGGTCCCGCGGTGAAGCCCGCGAGCTGCTCGAGGAGGCCGGAACCCGGCACGACCTGGGCTCCCGTACCCTCAGCCAGCGCCGCGGCGCGCCCGCACGAGTCCGCGCCGCCTACCGCGCGGCGCGCGACGCACGCGTGCTGGACGAGCTGTCCGACGTGCCCCTCGACCGCATCCGCGAGGTGGGCGCGGGCGGCCTGCGCCTCGGCCCCGTCGAGCAGGCGGGGTTCCGCACCGTCGGCCAGATCAGGGCGGCCGCCCCGGAGGAGCTCACCGCGATCGCGGGTGTCGGCGCGCGCACGGCGGAGGCGCTGCAGAAGGCGGCCCAGCAGGTCTTCAGCGCCGTGGACGCCGGCCTCGCCTTCCGGCTGGACCACTCCCCCGCCGACCCGCTGGCGACGCGCCTGGTGCGCGCGCTCCACGACCATCTGCACGTCAAGGCCTTCTTCGGCACGTGGCAGGACCGGCTCGACGTCGACGTGCGCGAGCTGGCCCGCCTGGCCGAGGCCGGTGCGCTGCGCGCCACGTTCGTGCGGCGGTTCTTCGCCGGCCGCCGGCGCACCGACCGCGCCGACGCCGCGCTGACCGACCTGCGCACGCTGACCGACGACCTCGACGCCGTGGGCGTCACCGACGCCCTGCGCGGCCTGGACGAGGTGCTCACGAACACCTCCGACGCCGATGCCTGGAGCGACTTCGAGGCGCGGGCCGCCGCCTACTTCACCGCCCTGGGCGAGCTGGTCGACCTCGGCATCGACGTCGAGGCCGCCGAGGGCTACCTGCCCGAGGACGTCGTCGACGAGGTCGCGACGCAGGACCTGGACACCTCGCTGCTCAACGTCTCGCTGCGCTCCTACCAGGCGTTCGGCGCCAAGTACGCGCTGTCCCAGCGGCGCACGATCCTCGGCGACGAGATGGGCCTGGGCAAGACCGTCCAGGCCATCGCGGTGATGGCCCACCTCGCCGCCAAGGGGAGCACGCACTTCCTCGTGGTCTGCCCCGCGAGCGTCGCGGCCAACTGGGCCCGCGAGGTCGCGGCCCACTCGAAGCTGACCGTCCGCGTGCTGCACGGCGATGACCGCGAGGTCGGCATCAAGGAGTGGGCGGCCGAGGGCGGCGTCGGCGTCGCGACCTTCCCCCAGCTCGGGCACCTGCGGCCCGACGGCGCTCCCCGCCCCGCCCTGCTCGTGGTGGACGAGGCGCACTACGTGAAGAACCCGGAGGCGCAGCGCTCCGAGCGGACGGCGGAGTGGGCCCGCGTGGCCGAGCGCGTGCTGTTCATGTCGGGCACGCCCATGGAGAACACCGTGGACGAGTTCCGCAGCCTCGTGAACTACCTCAAGCCCGAGGTCGCCGACGACATCGACCCGGCGGCGGGCCTGGCGGGCGCCTCCGCCTTCCGCCGGTCGGTCGCGACCGTCTACCTGCGGCGCAACCAGGAGGACGTGCTCACCGAGCTGCCCGAGCTGGTCCAGGTGGACGAGTGGGAGCGGTTCGGCAAGCACGACGGCGCCGCCTACCGCCACGCGGTGCTCGAGCGGTCGTTCGCCGACATGCGCCGCGCCGCGTTCGTCGAGGCCCCCGAGCCGACGGCGAAGCTGGCCCGGCTGCGCGAGATCGTCGACGAGGCCGTGGAGAACAACCGCAAGGTCGTGGTCTTCTCCTACTTCCGCGACGTGATCGAGCGGGTGCTCGCCGAGCTGGGCCCGCTCGCCGTCGGGCCCATCACCGGGTCCGTGCCGTCGGCCCGCCGCCAGGAGCTGGTGGACGAGTTCACGCAGGCCAAGGAGCCCAAGGTGCTGGTCAGCCAGATCGAGGCCGGCGGCGTGGGCCTCAACATCCAGGCCGCCTCCGTGGTGATCCTGTGCGAGCCGCAGGTCAAGCCGACCGTCGAGGCCCAGGCCATCGCCCGCGCGCACCGGATGGGCCAGGTGCGCACCGTGCAGGTGCACCGGCTGCTCATCGAGGAGAGCGTCGACGAGCGGCTCCTGGACATCCTCGGCACCAAGGCCGAGCTGTTCGCGGAGTACGCCGGACGCTCGACCGTGCCCACCGCGTCCGGGGCCGGCGCCACCGACGTGACCGACAAGGAGCTGGCGCGGCGGATCGTCGACGAGGAGCGCGCCCGGCTGGAGGAGCCCGCGGCCTAGCGCTTTCCTCGCGGGACCGCCCGTGGCCTGCTGAGATGGACCCATGACGACCACCGCCCTCACCCGAGGACCCGTCCAGGCCGCCGAACGCTCCCCCGCCCCCGATCTGGCGCGCGGGTTCATGCTCCTGCTGATCGCCATCGCGAACACGCCGTACTACCTCTGGGCCAGCACCATGGGCTCCGGTGCGTCGCACCCGGTCGACGGGTCGGCGCTCGACAAGGTGGTCGACTTCCTCATCATCACCACCGTGGACCTGCGGACCTACCCCATGTTCGCGTTCCTGTTCGGCTACGGGATGATGCAGCTCTACAACCGCCAGGTGTCCTCGGGCACCTCCGAGAAGGCGGCCCGCCGGCTGCTGCAGAAGCGCAACTGGCTGCTGCTGGCGTTCGGGTTCGTGCACGCGGCGCTGCTCTGGATGGGCGACGTGCTGGGCGCGTACGGCCTGGCCGGCCTGCTCATGGTGTGGCTGTTCTTCCAGGTCAAGGACCGCACCCTGATCGTGTGGACGTCGGTGTTCTGCGGCCTGCTGACGATCGGCACGGTGTTCGCGCTGATCGGCGGCTGGTTCCTCGCCCAGATCCCCGCGGACGACCCGATGGCGCGCAGCATCGCGGCCGACCTCGCGCCGACGAGCGACTCGATGGCCGTCACGTCGTACCTCGCCTCGATCGGGGAGCGGCTGACGTACTGGACGCTCGGCACGTTCCTGCAGGGCCTGCTCTCCCTGGTCGTGCCGATGATGCTGCTGCTCGCGTTCTGGGCCGGCCGCCGCCGGATACTGGAGAACCCGGGCGAGCACCTGCCCATGCTGCGCCGGGTGGCCGTCATCGGCATCACGATCGGCTGGCTGGGGCCGCTGCCCTCCGCGCTCGACCACGTCGGCATCATCGACGTGCCCGACCACGCGGCCGTCGTCTTCTACCCGGTGCAGTTCCTCACCGGGTTCTTCGGCGGCCTGGGCTACGTCGCCCTGTTCGGCCTGCTGGGCCACCGGCTCGCCCAGCGCCGCACCAGCGCGCCGTCGCGCAACCTGCTGGTCACCGACGGGCCGTTCGCCGGCGCCGTCCAGGCCGTCGGCAAGCGGTCGCTGACCTGTTACCTGCTCCAGTCCGTGCTGTGCGCGCCGGTCCTGGCCGCGTGGGGCCTCGGGCTCGGCCAGTACCTCAGCTCGTGGAGCATGCTGCTCTACGCCGTGCTGGTCTGGGGGCTCACCGTGGCGTTCGCCGTCTGGCAGGAGCAGACGGGCCGCCGCGGCCCGGCCGAGGTCGCGCTGCGGCGGCTGGTGTACGGCAAGCCAGTACAGGCACCCGCCGCAGTGTGACGGGGGACGCGGTCTACCCAGTCATTACGCCCGGAATCAGCTCGGTTTCGGGCGCAATGACTGGGTAGAAGCGCACCTCTGACATCGCCGCCGCGCCCCGGCAGCAGAGATCAGGCCGGGAACGAGTCCACGGCGTCGTCCACGCCGTCGCCGTCGGCGTCCACGGAGATGGTCCGCGTGCCGCCGGCGGTCTCCACGACGACGTCGGGCACGCCGTCGCCGTCGGTGTCGTACAGCTCGACGTCGGGCACGCCGTCGCCGTCGTAGTCCTCGAACTGGGCGTCCACGACGCCGTCGCCGTCGGTGTCTGCGACCTCGACGTCCGTGATGCCGTCGCCGTCGAGGTCGTACTTGCCGGGCTTGTCGGCCAGGAACTCGGACACGTGCTTCTCCTTGCTGATCGCTGTCTCAGGTCGTGCTCGGTGCTCCCCCGATCATGCACCACGCGCACCCCGTCGTGGGTCCGGATGCACCGCCGACCGCGCGCCCGAAATTTCACTCGCTTCGCCTCGCGGGCGAAATAGGTGGCGCTTACATTCAGGGCATGGTGACCCAGGCCCGCAGTTCCCGACGCCGCGCCGCGCTCCTGGCGGCGACCACGTGCGCCCTCCTGGTCGTCTCGGGCACGGCAGTCGCCGCCGTCGCGCCGAGCACCGGGTCCGGCCCGGACCTCGCCGCCCAGGCCTGGTCCGTCGACCTCGAAACCCTCGGCCCGGACGACGCCGGGGTGCGGCACGCGGACGACGGGCTCCGCCTCGCCGCCGCCGGTTCCGCGGACGACGGCGGAGACGATGCCGCCGGCGCGGACGACGCGGCCGGCTCACCCAGGCCCAGGGAGGCGTCCGGGCAGCTCGTCGCCGACCCGGTGGAGCTCGGCTCCCCCGCGACCGGCGTCGCCGCCGAGATCGACGCCACCACGCCCGACGGCACGTCCGTGCTCGTGGACGTGCGCGGTCGGCTCGCCGAGGAGGGCCCCGACTCATGGACCGAGTGGGTACCGGCGGGCGAACCGCTCCCGCTGGCGTCCGCGACCCTCCAGGCGCGCGTCACGCTCGTCGGCGACAGTGACGTGACCCCGACCGTGCGGGAGGTGACGCTCACGCCCGAGGTGGAGCGGTCGCGGTCCCTGCAGGAGGTCGAGGTCCAGGCCAAGGCCGACGGGCGCGCCTACAAGGTCTACGCGACCCGCGAGGGCCTGGTGGGCGGCACCACCGCGAACGGGCACGTCATCAAGAAGCGTGACCACTTCGTCGCCCTGCCGTCCCGGCGCGGGCTGTCGGCCAAGAACTCGGGCAGCTACTCGGTGCGGGTCTGCGCCGAGCGCACCGGCCGGTGCGCGTACGCGCCGGTGTGGGACGTCGGCCCCTGGAACACCAAGGACGACCACTGGAACGGGTCGAAGAAGCGCGAGTCGTGGGACGACCTGCCGCGCGGTCTGCCCCAGGCCCAGGCCGCGTACGAGGACGGCTACAACAAGGGGAAGGACGGGTTCGGCCGCAAGGTCGCGAACCCCGCGGGGATCGACCTGGGCGACGGCACCTTCTGGGACGGCCTCGGCCTGAAGGACAACGCCTGGACCACCGTGACCTACCTGTGGACCGGCAACGGCCCGAAGGGCGTGGTGCGCACCAGCGGCCGCCCCCTGACGGTGCGGTCCGGCCCCGGCACGAACCACTCCGCCGTCGGGCAGGCCGGGCGCTTCACCAACGTCGTGATCGAGTGCACCGCCAAGGGCAGCCGCGTGGACGGCTACTACGGCGTCAGCCGGGTGTGGAACCGGATCGGGCCGGGCAACTGGATCTCGGACGCGTACGTCAACACGGGTTCGAGCGGCCCGGCCGCCCCGGCCTGCTGACCCCACCTCGTGTCAGACGTACAGGTCACTCCGGTGACCTGTACGTCTGACACATAGGCCGGTCAGGCGCGGCGGACCGCGCCGATCAGGCCGGCCGCCGCCACGCCGACCACCACGGCCGCCAGGAGCGGCAGCGCCGCCACGCCCGAGCCGGCCACGACGGCGGAGGCGAGCGCTGCCCCGACGGCGATCCCGCCGTTGAACACCACCGGGATCAGCGCCCCGGCGAACGAGCGCCGTTCCGGCCCGGCCAGCCGCAGGATCAGCGTCTGCGCGAACGGCGGCATCGCGCCCGACACCACGCCCCAGGCCACGACGACGGCGACCCCCACGACGGGGCCGGCGTCCGCGCCGAGCCCGAGCACGGCCAGCGCCGTCGCGGCCACGCTCACCACCAGCGCAGGACCGCTGCGCTCCCCGAGCCGCCCGGCCAGCGCGACGCCGACGGCGGAGGCGAGCCCGAACACCAGGAGCAGGGTGCTCATCCCGCCCGGCAGCGCGTGGGCGGGCGCCTCCGCGAGCCGGGTGATGTACGTGTAGGCGCCGTAGTGCCCGACGAGGACCAGCGCCACGAGGCCGGTCACGGTCAGCAGCCGGCCCATGCCTCCGGACGCGCTGCCGGCTCCGGCTGCGGCCGGGTCCGCCGGAGTGCCCGGCGCGCCGTCAGGCACCGCGGCGCGGGCGACGACGAGGCGGACCGCGGCCGCGGCTAGGAGGCTGAGGACCGCGAGTGCCCAGAAGGCGGCGCGCCAGCCAGCGGCGTCGGCCACGAGGCGGGCCAGCGGGGTGCCGACCACCATCCCGAGCGTCGCCCCGCCGAGCACGACGGCGATGGCGCGGCCCAGCAACCGGTCGGGCACGAGATCGGCGACGTGCGCGTTGGTCGTCGCCCAGAGCAGGCCGACGGCGGCCGCGCCGAGCACCCGTGCGCCGGCCGCCACCTGGAAGGTCGGGGCCAGGGCGGTGAGCACCGAGGACAGCGCGAGGACGGCCAGTCCCCCGGCGATCACGGCGCGGCGGTCCAGGCGGCGGGTGAGCCGGACGAGCGGGAAGCTCAGCACCACCACGACGGCCGCCCACATGGAGACGAGCAGGCCGGTGCTCGACTCCGCGACACCGAGGCCGGTGCTCATCTGCTGGAGCACCGCCGTGGGCAGCATCTCGGCGGTGACCATGAACAGCGTCCCGGCGCCGAGCACGAGCAGGGAGGGCCACGGCAGGGTGCCGGGCTCGAGGGCGGCCGGGGTGGCCGGAACGGTATCGACGCTGGTCGGGGCGGCTGGGGCGGAGCCTGTCGTGTCCATGCCCGCCACGCTAAAGTTTGACACTGGTGTCAATGTCAAGGCCCTGCCCGGAGGTACGTCATGAAGATCGGTGAGCTCGCCACGCGGACCGGTGTCACGACCCGGCTGATCAGGTACTACGAGCAGCAGGACCTGCTCGAGGCGGACCGGGCGGCGAACGGCTACCGGACGTACACGGAGGACCACGTGGAGCGGGTGTCCCGCGTGGCGGGGCTGGTCCAGGCGGGTATCCCGACCCGGCTGGTCAAGGTCCTGATCGACGCCGAGGACGCCGCGAACCGCGAGGACCCGACCTGCCCGCGCGAGGTCGCCGAGCAGCTCGCCACCGAGCTGGTGGGCGTCCAGGCACGCATCGACTGCCTGACCCGCAGCCGGGACTCGATCCGGAAGTTCCTGACGGCGACGCAGCACGAGGTGCTGCTGCGGGAGGAACGGGAGTCGGCGGCCGCCGTCTGACGATGCGCCGAACCTCGGCGGACAGTGAGACAGGAGAGGGCGGAGCGCTGGTCAGCGCTCCG
>NZ_JBHVEG010000236.1:0-8084 GCF_042802395.1 Promicromonospora sp. NPDC057488 | reverse complement strand
CCACCGGCGAGCAGCCCGCTGGCGCCCTGGTCGCCGCGCTGCAGGCGCGGATGCGGATCACGCAGCCGGCGGTCTCGCAGCACCTGAAGGTGCTGCGCGAGGCCGGCCTGGTGCGGGTGCGGGCCGAGGGCACCCGCCGACTCTACGCCGTGGACGACTCGGGGACCGCGGCCGCGCAGGCCTGGCTCGCCCGGTTCGAGGACACGTTCGCCCAGCCGCTCGACGCCCTGGCGACGGAGCTGGCCCGCGGCCGCCGCGAGCGCCGCAGAACAGCACCAGAACGGGCGGCCCCCACCGCTGAGGCCGCAGGCTGAGCCCCGAGGCGGATGGTCAGCAGCGCTTGGGGAGCTTCAGGTGCCGCTCGGCCATGATCGTGCGCAGCAGGTCCGGGCGGTCGGTGATGAGGCCGTCGACGCCGATGTCCATCAGCGACTCGATGGTGGCGCGGTCGTCGACGGTCCACGGGATGACGTCCATCCCGGCGCGGTGCGCGGCGCGGACGAGCTCGGGCGTGGTGAAGGGGACGTAGCCCGGGTCGTTCACGCTGCCGCCCTGCGGGTCGCCGTGCACGGGCGAGACGGCGTCGGCACCGAAGGACGCGGCGGCCGCGACGAACTTCTCCTGGATCGAGCCCGGGAAGTCGTCGATGTCCAGGCCGCCGAGCCACGGCGACGCGCCGTCGACGCCGACCTGGAGGAACTGCTGGCCGTTGGTCAGCGCCACCAGGCCGAAACGCGGCTCGACCTCGCTCATCCGCATGAGCGAGCCCCAGTCGAAGCTCTGGATCGTCACCTGGTCGACGAGCCGGGCCTTGCGCACCTCGCGGGCGACGACCTGCACGAACTGCTCGCGCGGCGCCGTCTGCTCCGGGGCGCCCGCCTCGACCTTGGTCTCGATGTTGAGCATGACCTGGTGCGCGCGGTGGCGGTTGACCAGGGCCAGCACCTCCGACAGCAGCGGCATGCGCTCGCCCGGGTGCAGCTCCTGCCCGGGGAACTGCGGCTGGCGCAGCGAGCCGCAGTCGAGGGTGCGCACCTGCGCGAGCGTGAGGTCCTTGATGTACGTCTTGTCGGGCACGTAGGGGAACTGCGGGTCGCCCGGGAACGCGGGCTCGGTGTCGACGCACTTGGCGGGGCTCGGGTCGCGGTCGTGGGTCACGACGGCGTACCCGTCCCGCGTGATCTGCACGTCCAGCTCGAGCGTGCTGACGCCGAGCGCGAGCGCGTTGTCGAAAGCCGGGAGCGTGTTCTCCACGGTGAGCGCGATGCCGCCACGGTGGGCCTGGAGGTCGAAGGTGCGGTGGTGGCCGGCCGGGGTGGCGGACGCCGGCACGGCGCCCAGGGCCAGTGCGCCCGCGAGGGTCAGGGCGAGGGCTGCTGCGGTGCGAGCGGCTGCGGCGCCGCGTGGGTTGGTCCTCATGCGCCCGAGCCTGGACGGGCCCGGTGGCCGGAGCAAGGCCCGCCGCCGTCGGCCCGGCGACGCGCCCGTGAACGCGCGGCGACCACCCAGACCGTGCCGTCACAGGAGACGGCGGGCGCGGGGGCCTCCGGGCGAAGACGTACGAATCCCCAGGTAGGAGTACCGTTCTCGCGTGGCTCATCTGGACTGGGAGATCAAGGCAAGCCTGCTGATGTACGTGATGGGGGCGCCGGGCGGCCGCATCGTGCAGGACGACGCCGTGGGCGGCACGGGCGCCTCGTTCCACTTTCCGCTCGACCCGGGACGCACGCCCGAGGTGTCCGCGGACTCCTCGTCGTTCGCGTTCACGGGCTCCGTGATCTTCATCGGGCACTTCGGCTCGTTCGTCGGCGAGGTCGCCGACATCGAGGTGCTCGCCCCCGCCGACGGCGGCGCGGACTGGACCATGTCGATCCGGGAGCGCGAGTCGGACGTGCGCACGGTCGCGTTCCGCCTGGCGGGCGCCCCGGAGCGTTCGGCCGACGGCGCCCGCCTCACCTGGCAGCAGGTGGAGCTCACGGAGGACGGCGCGAAGCTCTGGGGCGGCAGCTACCCGGAGGCGACCCCCTTCGAGCCGGTCTCGATCGACCTCGCCTGACCCTGACCCTGGCCCGTCAGGCGGCGGGCGGGGTGACGTCGACCGTCGTGAGGCGGGTCGCCTGAGCCTCTGTCAGGGGCAGGGACAGGGCCGCGATCGCCGCGTCCAGCTGGGCGGGCTTGCTGCCGCCCAGCATCGGGTGGATGCCGCGCGCCGCCAGCCAGGCGAGCACCACCTGGCCGCGGGTCGCGCCCAGCTCGGCCGCGACGTCGTCGAGCACGGCCAGCCGCCGCGTGGTGCCCGGGTGGTCGAAGACCTCGGGGATCGGCTTGGCCGGGTTGTCGTACGCGCCCGACAGCAGCGGCGTGTACGCCCAGACGTCCAGGTGCTCGACGGCGGCCAGGTCGACCAGCTCGTCGTCGAGCCAGCCGAACCGGTGGTTGCCCGTGAGCGTTCCGGGGCGCGGCTGGAGGTAGCTGTAGGCGTGCTGGACCACGCTGAACGGCTCCTTGCCCTGCCCGACGGCGTGCCGGCGCGCCCGCTCGACGCGCCACGCCGGGTGGTTCGAGGTGCCGACCCGCGCCGCGACGCCGTCGGACACGAGGGCCGCGCAGGCGTCGGCGGTCTCCTCGACGGGGACGGAGCGGTCCTCCATGTGGGCCCAGGCCAGATCGACGTGGTCGGTGCCGAGGCGGCGCAGGCTGCCCGTGATCTGCTCGCGGATCGCGGCGGGCGCGAGGCCCGTGCGGGAGGCGGGCCAGTCGGCGGCGTCGCGGGGCTCGGCACCGAACTTGGTGGAGAGCAGCACGCGGTCGCGCACGCCGGGGCGCGCCGCGAACCAGCGGCCGAGCACCTCCTCGCTCTGGCCGCCGTAGCCGGACTCGCTCGCCCAGAAGGCGTAGCAGTCGGCGGTGTCGATCCAGCGGCCGCCGGCGTCGACGAACCGGTCCAGGAGGTCGAACGCCGTGGCCTCGTCGACGGCGGTGCCGAACGTCATGGCGCCGAGCACGAGTCGCTCGGCGGGGGTGTGCTGTGTGGTGGTCATGGGAGCAGCGAAATCCCTGGAGCGCGCTCCAGGTCAAGGGGAGGATCTGAGGATGATCACGTATTCGCCCGCGCAGGCCGCCGAGGTCTCCGGCTTCAGCATCGACACGCTGCGGTACTACGAGCGCGAGGGCATCCTCCGTCCGATCGCGCGGACGTCCGGCGGGCACCGCACGTACACCGAGGACGACCTGGGCTGGCTCGACCTGGTGCACTGCCTGCGCGACACCGGCATGCCGATCGCGGACCTCAAGCGGTACGCCGAGCTGTCGCTCGACGAGGCGACCCTGGCCGCGCGCGTCGCGCTGCTGGAGGACCACGACCGGCGGGTGCAGGAGTCGATCGACACGCTCCGCGGCCAGCAGGAGCGCCTCCGGGAAAAGATCCGCTGGTACCGCGATCAGGGTGTGTGAGTCGACCACAGCAGTCGCTGCCAGGGGGCGGCCGCCGTGGCAGCAACTGCTGTGGTCAACGGGGCTTGGAGCAGGGTGAAGTCGGGGGTGGACTTTTCTCTGATCCGACGGCGTCCGCTGGTAGGTTTTCCGGCATGACGTCACCAGCACCCGGCGTCGGCGAGGTCGCGCCAGCGGCCGTCGGCCCCGGTCCGGTCCCGTCAACCGATCCCGGGCCCGCAGCAGCCCCCACGCCGACCCCGGAGCTCCCGCCGGTCCCCGCGCCGCCGGCCCCGGAACCGACCGCAGAACTCCCGCCGGTTCCCGCGCCGCCGACCGCCGAGGCCGACCCGATCGACGCGGTCGCGCCCGAGCCGACCGACGACGACGAGTCGAGCGCGGCCGAGGCCGAGCCGGCTGTCGAGGCCGCGGACGTCGCGACCGAGGCGGAGCCGGCCGCCGAGGTCGCCGAGGTTGTCGAGCCCGTACCCGCACCGCCCACCGACGAGCCTGCCGCCGCCGCCGCGCCGTCGGACGAGCCCGCCGTCGTCGAACCCGAGCCCGCCCCAGCCCCCGCCCCCGCTCCTCGCGCCGCGGCCCTCCCGATGCGGCCCGTGCGGCGGATCCCCGCCAGCGGCGAGCGCCTTGGCCGGTTCACGCTCGCCGAGGCGCTGGGTCACGGCGGGTTCGCGCACGTCTACCGGGCGCTGGCCGACGACGGCACCGAGGTCGCCCTCAAGGTCCTCACCGGGCTGCACGACGACGCCCGGGAGCGCTTCGCGCAGGAGGCGCACCTGCTGGAACGCCTGGACGGCCGGGGCTTCCCGCGGTTCGTCGAGGCGGGCCTGGACGCGACGCAGCCGTGGTTCGCGATGGAGCTCGTGCCCGGCACCACGCTGCGCGACCGGGTGCGCGAGGAGGGGCCGCTGTCCGGCCCCGAGGCGCTGCGCCTGGCCCGGCAGATCGTCGACGCGCTGCTCGTGCTGCAGGAGGAGCGCTGCCTGCACCGCGACCTCAAGCCGGCGAACATCATGGTCGACGGCGACCGCGCCGTGCTCATCGACCTGGGCATCGCCAAGGTCTTCGACGCCGCGACCTCCACGCAGCCGGCCGGGACCATGGCCTACATGGCGCCCGAGCTGTTCGGACGCCGGGTGCACCCGCGGTCCGACGTGTACAGCCTGGGCCTGCTGCTCGTGTACGCGAGCACGGGCGCGCTGCCGCTGGACCTGAACTTCCTGGGCCGGGACCTGGCGCCCGCCGACCTCGTGGAGGAGGAGCCGGCCGGCGTCGTCCCGGACGACGATCCCCTGCCCGAGCGTCCGGTCATCGACCGGCACCTGCAGTCGCTGGTGCTGGCCATGACCCGGTACCAGCCGAACCACCGGCCGCCGCTGGAGAACATCGCGAGCGTGGTGCGCGCCCGGATCGCGAGCGCGACGCCGGACCCGACGCTGCTGCTCACCTCGCAGCTCGTCAGCGACGGTGTGACGGCGGCCGAGGTCGCGGCGCTCCCCGCGACGGACATCCTGCCCGGCCGGGGCCACACCAAGCTGTTCCAGCGGGACGTCGACCGGTCGGACGAGATCACGCCCACCCGCGTCCCGGAGCCCTGGCACGCCCTCGTGTACGACCGGGCGCTGATGAGCGTGCTGACCGAGGTGCACGCGGACGGGTTCGACGGCGCCGCGGAGCAGGTCGTGGCCGACCACATCGCGGAGATCGGCGCCGAGGTGGCCGGCGGCAGGACCCCGGCCGAGATCAAGGACTGGATCTGGCAGGCGATGCGCTGGCGGGTCACCACCCCGCCCGACGGGCACGCCGACACGCTCCGCGGCTGGCGCACGTTCCGCAGCCCCGAGCCGGCTCCGGCGAGCAGGCGGGCGCCCGTCACCAGCCGGCCGCGGTCCGTGACCTCGGTCGGGTCGCCCGCGGCAGGTTCCGCCGCGGCGCCCGCGTCGGTCGCGGCGACCCAGGTGGTGCGCAGCCAGACTCCGCCGCCGCAGTCGTACCAACCGCGCAAGAGCTCGGTCAAGCACCTCGGGCCCACCCCGAAGCAGGCCGGGCCCGCCGCGTCGGTACGCACGACCCGCCCGATGCCGACGCTGCCCACCGCCCAGCCCACGCAGCAGCCCGCCGGGCAGCCGCCGCGGCAGGCCGGCGCCCGGGCCGGCACGCAGGCGCCGCGCCAGGCCGGCACGCAGACCCAGCGTCAGCCCGGCGCACAGCCGGCACGGCAGCCCCAGCGCAAGCCCGGCACACCGGCCCAGCGCCAGCCCGCACGACAGCCCGCCGGGCGGTCCGCCGCCGCGCGGCCGCAGAGCGTGCAGCCGGGCCGGCCGCCGTCCGCCCAGCCGGGCACGCAGGCGCGCCCCCCGGTGAACGGCTCCGCGCCGCGCAAGCGGCCGCGGGTGCTGCGCCTGCTGGGCGCGCTGCTCCGCTGGGTGCCCCGGCTGCTGCTCCTGGCCGCCGCGTACGTGCTGCTCACCCAGGACGCGCAGGGCGGCGACCCGTTCCTCGCCGCGCCGGCCCTCGGGACCGCCGCGTTCGGGCTGGCCGTGCTGCTGCGCGTCGCCGGACACCGGATGTGGATCTGGGTCTACGTGCTGTGCTCGGTGCTCATCGCCGCCGGCTCCGCGCTGATGTGGGCGAACAGCACCGGTCAGCTCGTCCTCGGCTGACCCCACGCGGCGGCGGGGCTAACGGAAGTCCCGCGACCGCCCCGGCACCGCGAGCGTCAGCGGGGCGAGGTGCTCCGCCAGGAGGTTGACGGCGCCGTCGGCGGCCTCGATGCGGCCCCGGATCACCATGGCCTGCGCCGAGCGCGCCACCCGGCGGAACCGCTGCCACAGGCCGACGCTGCAGATCACGTTGAGCAGCCCCGTCTCGTCCTCCAGGGACAGGAACGTCACTCCCCCGGCGGTGCCCGGCCGCTGCCGGTGCGTCACCACGCCGCCGACGGCGACCCGGCGGCCCGGCTCCGTCAGCAGCGCCTGCGCCACGGTGAGCACGCCCGCCGCGTCCAGCCCGGGCCGCACGTGCTGCGTCGGGTACGAGTCGGGCGTGACGCCGGTCGCCCACGCGTCGGCCTGCGACAGCTCGACCTCGTCCATCCCGGGCAGCATCGGGGCGTCGACGCCGACGCTGACGCCGGGCAGCGTCGTCGGCCCCTCCTGGCCCAGCGCGCCCGCGGCCCACAACCCCTCCCGGCGCTCGACGCCGAACGGCTCCAGCGCCCCGCCCGTCGCGAGCGCCTCGAGCTGCGCCGTCGACAGCTCGACCCGCCGCACCAGGTCCCGCAGCGACGCGAAGCCGGCCGCACCGGCGCCGTCCCGCGCCGCGACGATCTCCTCGGCCTTGTCCTTGCCGATGCCGCGCACGGACTCCAGTCCCATGCGGACCACGAGCTCCCCGTCGGCACGTTCCACCGACGAGAGCACACGCGATGCCACCACCGAGGGCCGCAGCACGCGCACGCCGTGGCGGCGGGCGTCGGCCACCAGGGACTGCGGCGAGTAGAACCCCATGGGCTGGGCCGCGAGCAGCCCGGCGTAGAACGCGGCCGGATGGTACACCTTGAGCCACGAGCTGGCGTACACCAGGTATGCGAAGGAGTAGGCGTGCGACTCGGGGAAGCCGAAGTCGGCGAACGCCTTGAGCTTCTCGAAGATCTCCCCCTGCACCTTGACCGGCACGTCGTTCGCCGTCATCCCGGCGAAGAGCCGTTCGCGCAGCGCCTCCATGCGCTCGACCGACCGCTTGGACCCCATGGCCCGCCGGAGCTGGTCGGCCTCCTTGCCGGAGAACCCGGCGACGTCGATCGCCATCTGCATGAGCTGCTCCTGGAACAGCGGCACGCCCAGGGTCCGGCGCAGCGACTTCTCCAGCAGCGGGTGCGGGTACGACACGGGCTCGCGGCCCCGCGCCCGCTCGATGTACGGGTGCACGGACCCGCCCTGGATGGGGCCGGGCCGGATGAGCGCGACCTCCACGACGATGTCGTAGAACGTCCGCGGCCGCAGGCGCGGCAGGGTCGCCATCTGGGCGCGCGACTCCACCTGGAACACGCCCACGGTGTCGGCGGCGCACAGCAGGTCGTAGACGCCCGCGTCCTCCTGCGGCAGCCCGTGCAGCGTGAGCCGCTCCCCGGTGTGCTCCTCGACCGACTCGAACGCGTACCGGATGGCGGTGAGCATGCCGAGGCCCAGCAGGTCGAACTTCACCAGCTTGGCGTCGGCGCAGTCCTCCTTGTCCCACTGCAGCACGGTGCGGCCCTCCATGCGGGCCCACTCCACGGGGACCACCTCGATCACGGGGCGGTCGCACATGACCATGCCGCCCGAGTGGATACCCAGGTGGCGCGGCAGGCGGAGCATCCGGTCGGCGAGGTCGAGCACGTCGTCGGGGATCTCGCCCTCCTGGGCGGCCGACGGCGGCGTGCGGAACGGCACCACGTCGTGGGTGTCGTCGGCGCGCTCCCGGGGCTCGCCCGGGGCGCGCGCCTCCTGCGCCAGCACGTCCACGAAGGTCGCCGCGTCGCCCGGCCCCCAGAGCGCCGTCATCCGGGCGTCCTTGGCCGCGGTCCGGTTCTGCGGGGGTTCCGCCGGGGCTACCGCTGGTCGAGCTTGTCGAGACCCTCCCGAGGTCTCGAC
>NZ_JBHVEG010000235.1:0-8115 GCF_042802395.1 Promicromonospora sp. NPDC057488 | reverse complement strand
GCGGGCGGACGGCGGCACGCCAGTGGGCGTGCCGCCGTCGGTCAGCCCTTGAGACCGCTGTGCGCGAGGCCCTGGACGAACTGCTTCTGCGCCAGGAGGAAGACGGCCAGGACGGGCAGCACGGTGAGCGTCGTCGCTGCTAGCTGGACGTTCCACATGGGGCCGCCGTACGCGTCGACGTACTGCGTCAGGGCCTGCGGGAGCGTGAAGTTCTCCTTGCTGGAGAGGTACACGATGGGCTCGAGGTAGAGGTTCCAGGACTTCAGGAACGTGAAGATCGCCACGGCGCCCAGCGCCGACCGGGACAGCGGGAGCGCGATGCGCCAGAAGACGCCCCAGCGGCCGAGCCCGTCGATCCGGCCCGCCTCCTCCAGCTCGGTGGGCAGCCCCAGGAAGAACTGGCGCATGATGAACACGGCCAGCACGGCGGGCGCCCCGAGCACGGGGATGACGATCAGCGGCCAGTGCGTGTTGATGAGGCCGAGGCTGTTGACGATGCGGAACAGCGGCACGATCGTCACCTCGGACGGGACCAGCAGGCCCACGAGCACCAGCACGAACAGGGCGTTGGCGCCGGGGAACCGGATCCGCGCGAAGGCGTAGCCCGCCATCGCCGCCACCAGCATGGTGCCGAGGGTGACCAGGACCGCGATGTACAGGGAGTTCCAGTACTGCTGCGCGAACGGCTGGAGCGTGAACACCCGGCCGTAGGCCTCCAGGGACGGGTCCTGCGGCCAGATGGTCGGCACCCGGCGCAGGATCTCGCTCATGGGCTTGAGGCTGGACGTCGCCATCCACCAGGTGGGGAAGACGAACGGCACGCTCAGGACGGCCAGGAGCAGCACGAGCAGCCACCGGGTCAGGCCGCGGCGGGCTCGTACGCCCAGGGGCCGGCGTCTTGCCGGGCCGGGCGCCGCGTCCCGGGTGTCGCCCGGCGGGACGGCCGGGGCGCTGGGCCCGGGCCGCCCGGGGGCGGGCGCGGGCATGACGTCAGACTTCATGGAAGACCCACCTCTTGCGCGACTGCCACTGCAGCAGCGTCAGTACGAGGACGATGAGGAACAGGAGCACCGCCAGGGCGCTGGCGTAGCCGAACTCGTTGAACCGGAACGCCTGCTGGTACAGGTAGTAGACGAGCACCGTGGTCGAGTTGCCGGGGCCGCCGCCGGTGAGGACGTCGATCTGCGCGAACACCTCCAGCGAGCCGACGATCGTGATGATCGAGACCAGCAGGATGGTGGGGCTGATCAGCGGCAGGGTGATCGACCGGAACCGGCGCCACGCGCCGGCGCCGTCGAGCCGGGCCGCCTCCTGCAGCTCCTCGGGCACGCCCTGCAGCGCGGCGAGGAACAGGATCATGTTGAGCCCGACGTTCTTGAACACCTGGACGATGATCACCGCGATCATCGCGGTGGTGGGGTGCCGCAGCCAGTTCGGTCCCTCGGCGCCGAGCACCGACAGGAACCCGTTGATGCCGCCGTCGGCCTGGAGCAGGAAGCTCCAGACGATGGTCCACGCGACGAGCGAGACGACGACGGGCGAGAAGAAGAAGGTCCGGAACGTGGTGGTGCCGGGCAGCTTCTGGTTGAGCAGGACGGCGAGCAACAGCGCCAGCGCGATGTTCACCACGACGAGCCCGATCGAGAACCACACGGTCGCCAGGAGCGCGTCGCCCAGCCCCGGGTCGGACGCCATCCGCTGGTAGTTCTCCGCCCCGACGAACGTGAAGGTGTTCGCGAGGACGTTCCACTCGTGCAGGGAGTACCAGACCACCATGCCGAGCGGCAGGACGACGAAGGCGAGGGACCCCAGGACCACCGGGGCGACCATGGTGTACCCGACGAGCCAGTCGCGGCGCACCGCCGCTGACGCTGTTGCCACGATCAGTCCTCCAGCAGCGGCGTGATCGCCGCGCAGGTGTCGGTCAGCACGGCCTCGACGTCGGCGTCCTCGACCCACAGCGCGTCGAGCTCGGCGCGCACGGTCTCGGACAGCTTGGCGAAGTTCTTGTGCGCCGGCTTGGTGACGGCGTCCTCGACGCCCTGGACCACCACGGCCTCGAGCTGCTCGGCCGTGAGCTTGGGGTTGGCGGCCGCGAGGCTCTCGCCGTTGAGCAGCGACTGGCGCGGCGGCGGAAAGTAGGCCGCGAGCTGCCCGGCGTTCTCCGCGTTCGTGAAGTACGCCAGGAAGTCGGCGGCGACGTCCGGGTGCTCGCCCGCGGCGAAGACCCCGACCCCGGCCTGGCCCACGACGTTCTGCTTGCCGGCCGGGCCCTCGGGCAGCGGCACGATGTCCCAGTGGAAGGAGTCGTCGAGCGCCGAGGCCCGGCTGATCTGGGTGATCGTCATGGCGGCGTCACCGGCGAAGAAGTCGGCGGTGGTGCCCGGAGCCGGCATCGCGGCGTCGGTGAACACGGCGTCGTGGAACCAGGTCATGGCGTCGACCATCGCCGGGTCGGTGAACGTGCACTGCGTGCCGTCCGCGCTCCACGGCGCGGCCTTCCAGCCGGACCAGACCGTGGCCAGGTTCTCCCACGACTGGTAGTCGAAGTCGCGCACCACCAGGCCCTGCTTGCCGGACTTCTCGGCCGTGGCCGCGGCGATGTCCCGGGCGGCGTCGAACGTCCACTCCCCGTCGGCAACCAGGTCGACCGGGTTGGGCTGCCCGGCCTCCTCGATCTGGTCGGTGTTGACGAACATCGCGAACGGGCTGTTGGAGAAGGGGTAGGCGTACAGCCCGTCGCCGTCCTCCCAGAGCGTCAGGGCGCTCGGCACGAGGTCGTCGAACGCGTAGCCCTCGGTGCCCTCCAGCACCGGGCGCAGGTCCACGAGGGCGCCGCTGGAGACGAACTCCGGGGCGTTGCTCTCGAAGATCCAGGCCAGGTCCGGGGCGTTGCCGCCCGCGAGCTGGGTGGTCAGCGCGGTGGTGTAGTCCTCGAACGGGATGGTCTCGAACTTCACGCTCGAGACCAGCTCCGGGTTCTCGGCCACGTAGGCGTCGGCGATGGACTGGAACAGGTCGAGCTGCGTCTCGTCCGCCGTCCAGACGGTCATGCGCAGGTCGACCGGTTCGGACGGGGTCTCGGGCTCCCCGACCGGCGCGTCGGTCCCGCCCGCGCACGCGGACAGGGCCAGCGCCGTCCCGAGGACGGCGGCGGTTCCCGCCGTCCTGCGGTTCCGGATGTGGTGTACAGACATCAGTTCTCCTTTGGACTGATCCGGCGACGGGGCGTCGCCGGCGTGTGTCGGTGCGTGCGGGCGCCGCCCGCGTCAGTAGGGGTGGGCCTCGTCCTGCCAGCGCAGCTCGACGCCGGCGGCGACGAGCTCGGCCTGGTAGTCGGCGAGCTGGTCCGGCAGGGACTGGACGGAGTGCGGGGTGCGGCCGGTCGCGAGGCAGTGCGCGGCCAGATGGCCGGCGGCCTCGCCCACGTTCCACTCCACCGGGTGCAGGCGGTAGCACCCGTTGGTGATGTGCGTGGTGCCGATGTTCTTGTTGCCCGCCAGCAGGTTGGTGGTGCGTCGCGGGAGCAGGGCGCCCAGCGGGATCTCGAACGGGGTGGACGGCACGTCGATGTACGTGTCCCCGCCCGTGGAGGGGTGCAGGTCGATGCGGTACATGCCCACGCCCACAGAGTCCGCGTACCGGGTGGCGCCCTGGTCGCCGCGCACGGCGTACGAGACGTCGTTCTCGGTGATCGTCGTGACCGCCTTGATGCGGCGGGACTCGCGGTGGTAGGCCGCCTGGGCCAGGCCGTCCGCGTTGCCCATGACGTCGGGGCGCAGCCGCAGGCCGGGGAACCCGGTGCCGCCGTCGGGCCGCGGCGCCTCGGTCTGCATCCAGTAGAGCATCGAGAGGCTGAGCTGCCGGGCGTCGGCGATCCGGGCCTCCTCCTCCTCGCGGGAGACGTCGAGCACGTGGCCCAGGAAGTAGTCGATGCTCGGCCAGTTCACGAGGCACAGGTCGCTCTCGTAGAAACCCGGCTCGTGCAGGTCGCGCGCGGCGATGCGGCGGAACAGCCAGAGGTTGCCGTCGCCGGCGTTCTTGGACTGGTCGGCGTCCACGGCGAGCGGGTCGTCGCCCGGGTTGGGGGTGAACGACCGCTTCTCCAGCGCGAGCGTGCGCGGGTTCGGCGCCGTCCACGACAGGAGCTGCTCGCCGCCCCAGGCGGCTGGCGCGTAGGTGCGCCAGAAGTCGTACCGCTCGGGCTTGTCGATCGTGTGGTCACCGTCCGTGTGCTCGACGACGAAGCACACGCTCAGGGCCTGCACGTTGTCCGGCTGGGCCACGTCCGGGGCGCTGGGCTCCCCCGTCTCGTGCCGCGACTCGAACCCGGTGACGTACTCCGTGCCGGTCAGCGGCAGCAGCTCGCCGGTCTCGGTCGCGTCGACCGTGTAGGCCGCGGCGACCGTCACGTCCGCGCCGCCGACGACGGAGCGCAGCGTCACCGAGGTGACCCGGTCGCCGTCGGTCGTGGCCGACACCGGGCGGACGCGCTCCAGCAGCCGGATTCGTCCCGCGGAGCGGTACGGGGCGAGCATCTCCTCCAGCACGCCGACGGCGACCCGCGGCTCGTGGCACAGCTTGGACACCCACCCGGCGCCCGGGTTGAGCTCCGCCCGGTCCAGCGCCCCGTCGGTCAGCGGGTAGCGGCGGCGGTAGACGTCGCGGATGCCGTCGCGCAGCGCACGGTAGCGGGCCGTCACGCCGAACCGCTCGACCCAGGGGTGCTCGTCCGGCGGCACGCCCTGCGAGGTCAGCTGCCCGCCGATCCACGGGTGCTCCTCCGTGAGGACGACGCTCGCGCCCCGGTCGGCGGCGGCCAGCGCGGCGGCGATGCCGCCGAGGCCGGCGCCCACCACGAGCACGTCGGTCTGCAGGTCTTGAGGGGTCACGCGTGGTCCGTCCTTAAGTGGGTGTCGGTTCGGGGTCTGGGTCACGGGGCGTCCGCCCCGGGCGGCGCGCCGGCCGGCGGCGGGGCCACGGTGGCGCCCTCGACGTCGGGGCACACGAGGATCTGGTGCAGCTCGGCCTCGGTCACGGCGGCCGGACGCCGCCCGTCGCGCTCGCGCTCCCGGCGCGGGCCGTCGTCGGACACGAGGCGCGAGAGGAGGTACAGCGCGCGGGCGCCCATCTCCTCGCGCGGTACGGAGAAGCCGGACCACTGCCGGCCGTCGCGCCGCGGGTGGTGCGGCTGGCCGAGCAGCAGCACCGACACGTCGTCGGGCACGCGGCGGCCGCGCCGTTCCAGCTCGTCGGCGAGCTCCTCCGGGTGGTTCTCCGGGGCCACGACGACGGCGGTGAAGCGCTGGTCGACGATCTCGGCGGCGGTGGCGGCGACGTCCTCCAGCTCGACGAACCGCGTGGTCAGGCCGTGCGACTTCATCGCGTCGCGGTACCCCTCGACGCGGTCGAGCGTGGGCTGGTCCGTGCCCCGCATGCCGACGTAGCCGATGCGCTGGTGTCCGTGGGCGACCAGGCGGTCGATCTGCCGCACGGTGCCGCCCACGTAGTCGGCGCCCACGTACGGCAGCCGCCCGCCGTCGCTGCCGCGCTTGCCGATGAAGACGAAGGGGTAGTTGGTGTCGAGCAGGTGCTGCAGCTCGCCGCGGTGCTCGTGCTGCCCCAGCAGCAGGCAGCCGTCAGCCACGCCGAGCCGCTGCCAGCCGTCCCGGGTGAGCCGCCGGCGGCCGTCCGCCACCGGCGCGCTGGTGAACAGGAGGATGTCGACGCCGAGCCGCTCGGCGGCGTGCTCGATCCCGGTCAGGAACGGCCCGTAGAAGTCGCGGCTGGCGCGCGGGAACGTGGCCTCGTACGTGAAGACGCCGAGGATCTGGGCGAGGCCACCCGCCAGGCGCTGGGCCGCGGGGTTGGCGGTGTAGCCCGTGATGCGGATCGCGTCGAGCACGCGCTGGCGCGTCTCCTCGCTGATCCGCACGCCCGCCGGCGTGCTCCCGTTGAGCACGAACGAGACGGTGGCCTGGCTGACGCCGGCCATCGCGGCGACGTCGGTCTGGGTGATGCGGCGACGTGGCACGGCTCCTCCTCGAAACGCCCGGTCGGGTCATCGTTGACATCCGGAGTCTCACGGGGCGCCGAGCGCGCGGTCAATCTGATGATGCGCATTATTAGCAGCTGCCCCACGCGCCTCCCGGCGGGCCGTGCCGCTTGCCCGGGGCACCGTCCGGGCGTCGATGTGGCGCATTATCAGCGGGTTCGTTGATAGATCTGATGACCTGCCTTGACCGCCGCTCCGCTCCGCACGAAGGCTGGCCGCGTCACGACAACCGCGACGTCATGCACCGCGACGAAGGAGTACGCACCATGGCTGTCCTCACCGCGCGCCGGGCTCTGGCCGGCGCAACCCTCGCCCTCCTGGTCACGCTGATACCCGGCGTGACGCAGGCGGCGACGCCCGGGTCGCCCGGGGCGTCCGGGGCGCACGGCGCACCCGGCACCGGGCTGCCGGTCTTCACCTCGACCGGGGCGATCGTCGACCCGCTCGACGACACGCTGCCGCACAACCCCAACCAGGAGTTCATCTTCCCGTCGGTGTTCCACGCCGGGGCGCACCTGGCCGACCCGCTGGGCGAGTGGTACGTCTACTACGCGCCGCACGACGACCCGGGCGGCATCAACCTGATGTACGCCGACTCGCTCGACGGGCCGTGGACCCAGTACGAGGGCAGCCCGGTGGTCTCCAACCAGTGGGAGGGGATCTACGACGTGCCGCACGTCTCCTCCCCCGACGCCGTCTGGAACGCCGCCGAGCGCAAGATGTACCTGTACTTCCACGGGGACAACACCGTGACGCGGTACGCGACGTCGACCGACGGCGTCACCTTCGAGTACGGCGACGAGGCCGTCACCACCGAGATGGTCGACGCCGCCCAGCCGGGCCGGCACGCCACCGAGACGTCGTACGCGCGGGTCTTCCCCAACCCCGACCGGTCCTCCCGGCAGCGCTGGGCGATGCTGTTCATGACCAACTACGACACCAACGTGCGGCACATCAACCTGGCGTACTCCCGCGACGGCAAGGACTGGCAGGTCGAGCCCGAGCCGATCATCACGCCCGGCCCCGCCGAGGGCACCAACGTGTCGGCCGCCGACCTGTGGCGCTGGAAGGGCCGCGACTACATCGTCTATGGCTCCACGGTCGGCACCGTCTTCGCCCGGCAGGTCGACCGGACCCTGACGCAGGTGGGCGAGCCCGAGCCGTTGTTCGTCCCGCGGCCCGCGCCGCCGGAGGCCGGGCGGGCGTCGTCCCCGCAGATCGTCACCGAGCGCGGCAGGACGCACCTGATCTACGAGTACGGCGAGCGCTCGCACACCACGATCGGGCACGCGGTGCTCGACCCGGACGGCGTGCGGGACCCCCTCAACACGCGCCCCGAGGACCCGATGTACGCACAATGCACCGGCGTGGGCTCCGACGAGCTCGACGGCTCGGCCCTGGACCGCTCGCTCTGGTCGACGTCGGTGCGCGGCACCCTGGACCGCTCGGCCGTGGCCGACGGCGCGTGGCGCATCCCCACGTACACGGGCAACTCGACGTCGGCGCCGCTCGTGCTCCAGCCGGTCCCCGCCGCGCCCTGGGAGGTGACCACGCAGGTCACGCTCGACCCGCAGGTCAACTTCCAGCAGGCAGGGCTCATCGTGCGGCGCGACGACGCCAACTCGGTGCGCATCGACATCTCGCACGTGGACGCCGGCAAGCGGTTCGACTTCGTGTGGCGCAACAACGGCGTGGACCGGAACAACTCCTGGACGGCGGAGGACTCCGCGCTGGCCCCGCCGGAGACGGGCGACACCGTGTGGCTGCGGATCACGAACCACGGCGAGTGGCTGACGGCGTCGTACAGCGTGGACGGCGCGACCTTCGTCAACCTGGGGCGCGCGACGCCGGCGGGCCAGCTCGCCGCGACCGACGTCGGGCCGTTCGCCTACCGGGGTCCGGCGGCGACGCCGGAGCTCACGGCCACGTTCGACTGGATCCGGTTCACGCCGGATGCCGCGGAGCTGGAGGGCTGCGGGTGAGGGTGATGCGGCGCTGCCGGGGCCGGGTGGTCGGCAGAACGTCAGATGGTCGGTAGAGGGTCAGGTGGTCGGCAGCCC
>NZ_JBHVEG010000234.1:0-8142 GCF_042802395.1 Promicromonospora sp. NPDC057488 | reverse complement strand
GAGCTTGTCGAGACCCAGGTCTCGACAAGCTCGACCACCGACGGTCGCTCGACCAGCGACGGTCGCTCGACCAGCGACGGTCGCTCGACCAGCGACGGTCGCTCGACCGGCGAGCAGGGCTACCAGCGGCCCAAGCGCTCGCTCAGGAGGGCGATCGCCACCGGGCCCGCCGTCGAGGTGCGCAGCACGTGCGGCCCCAGACGCGCGGTGACGGCCCCGGCCTCGGTCAGCTGGGCGACCTCCGCCTCGGAGATGCCGCCCTCGGGCCCCACCACGACGAGCAGCGCGCCGGCCTCGGGCAGGGGCACGTCGGCGAGGCCCACGGTGGCCTCCTCGTGCAGCACCGCCACCGCGCCGCCCGCGGCGACCACCTCGCGGGTCCGCGCGGCGAGCTGCTTGGTGCTCAGCGGCAGGTCGACGTCGGGCATGCGCGCCCGGCGGGCCTGCTTGGTCGCGGCCCGCACGGTGCTGACCCAGCGGGCCCGCGACTTGGCGGCCCGGTCCCCGCGCCAGACGACGACGGACCGCTCCGCCTGCCACGGGATGATCGCGTCCGCACCGGTCTCGGTGGCGGCCTCGATCGCCATCTCGTCGCGGTCGCCCTTGGCGAGGGCCTGGACGAGCGTCACGACGACGCCGGGCACGGGCTCGACGTCGGCCTGCTCGACCCGCAGGTGCACCTCGGCGCCGTGCACCGCCTCGACGACGGTCCGCAGGCGCACGCCCGCGCCGTCGACCACGTCGATCCGCTCCCCCGGACCCCGGCGCTGGACCACGCCGGCGTGCCGCCCCTCGGCGCCGTCGAGCACGTACAGCGAGCCCGCGGCGTACTCCGACAGCGGATGGGCGGCCGACGCCTCCGCGAGAAAGACTGGCGCGCTCATGGGCGGCGGGTCAGCGGCCGCTGAGCTTGTCGCGCAGGCGCGAGAAGACGCCGCCCTGGACGGTGGCGAGCCGCGGCTCGGGCCGCTCCTCGCCGCGCAGTGCCGCGAGCTGCTGCATCAGGGCCGTCTGCTCCTCGTCCAGGTGCGCGGGCACCTGGACCTC
This sequence comes from Promicromonospora sp. NPDC057488, assembly GCF_042802395.1. Classification (NCBI taxonomy): domain Bacteria; kingdom Bacillati; phylum Actinomycetota; class Actinomycetes; order Micrococcales; family Promicromonosporaceae; genus Promicromonospora; species Promicromonospora sp. NPDC057488. Next base: position 7,095 of record NZ_JBHVEG010000234.1, on the reverse strand, counting down.
GATGTGCACGTTGAGGTCGCCGCGCCCGTTGGAGTGCAGGTGCCCCACGCCGAGGCCCTTGAGGGTCATGACCTGGCCCGGCTGCGTGCCGGGGCGCAGGTCGATCTCCTGCAGGCCGTCCAGGGTGTCGAGCTCGAGCACGGTGCCGAGCGCGGCCGCCGTCATCGGCACCTGGAGGGTGCAGTGCAGGTCGTCGCCGCGCCGCACGAAGGTGTCGTGGGCGCGCTCGCGGATCTCGACGTACAGGTCGCCGGCGGGGCCACCACCGGGGCCCACCTCGCCCTGCGCGGAGAGCTTGATGCGCGTGCCGGTGTCGACGCCCGCCGGCACGTTCACCGAGACGGTGCGGCGCGAGCGCACGCGGCCCTCGCCGGAGCAGTCGGTGCACGGCTCGGGGATCACGGTGCCGAACCCGCCGCAGGCGGAGCACGGCTGGTTGGTCATGACCTGGCCGAGGAACGAGCGGGCCACCCGCTGCACCGAGCCGCGGCCCTGGCAGACGTCACAGGTGCGGGCGTGGGTGCCCGGCCGCGCGCCGTCGCCGCCACAGGTGTTGCAGACCACCGCGGTGTCGACCTGGATCTCGCGCTTGGCGCCGAACACGGCCTCGGCGAGGTCGAGGTCGAGGCGCACGAGCGCGTCGTTGCCGCGCCGGGCGCGCGGGACCGGCCCGGTCGGCTGCCCGCCGCCGAAGAAGGTCTCGAAGATGTCCTGGAAACCGAACCCGGCGCCGAACCCGCCGCCCGCGCCGCCGCCCGGCGACGTCGGGTCGACACCCATGTCGTACTGCTGGCGCTTGTCGGGGTTGGAGAGCACCTCGTACGCGCGCGCGACGTCCTTGAACCGGTCCTCGCCCGCGTCGCCGGCCACGTCCGGGTGCAGCTCACGGGCCAGCTTGCGGTATGCCTTCTTGATCTGCTCGGGCGAGGCGTCGCGCGGAACACCGAGAATCTCGTAGTAGTCGGTCACAGGTCTCTCTTCGTGATGAGTTGAGTATTTAGCTGGGCAGCACTCGTGACAGGTAGCGCGCGACGGCGCGCACCGCGGCGATGGTGCCCGGATAGTCCATACGGGTGGGGCCGATAGAGCTCAGGATCGCGACGGTGTCACCGTCGGACGAGCCGTAGCCGGAGGTGACGACGGAGGTCTCCGCCAGTCCCGCCAGCCGGTTCTCGTGGCCGATGCTCACCGCCACCCCGGCGTCGTCGGTCATGTCGGTGAGGAGGCCGAGCAGGACGACCTGCTCCTCCAGCGCCTCCAGGACGGGCCGCAGCCCCTGCTCGAACCGCATGCTCGACCGCGCCAGGTTGGCCTGGCCGGTCAGCACGATCCGCTCCTCGCTCTCCTCGCTCAGCGCGGCGGTGACCACCTCGGCCACGGCGGTCGCCAGCGGGCGGTGCTCGGGCGGCATGGCCTCGGCGACGCCGGCGAACGCGTCGCCGATGTCGGCGAGCCGGCGGCCGGCCGTCGCGGCGTTGAGGCGGGCGCGCAGCTCGCCCAGCGTGCCGTCGTCGAGGTCGACCGGCACGTCGAGGAAGCGCTGCTCCACCCGGCCCGTGTCCGTGATGACGACCACCAGGAGCCGGCCCTCGGCCGTGGGCACGAGCTCGAGGTGCCGCAGCCCGGAGCGGCGCAGCGAGGGGTACTGCACCACGGCGACCTGGCCCGTCAGCTGGGCGATGAGCCGCCCGGCGCGCGCCACGACGTCGTCCAGGTCGACCGCCTCGGACAGGAAGGTCTCGATGGCGCGCTTCTGCGGGAGGGTCAGCGGCCGCACCTCGGCGAGCTGGTCCACGAACAGGCGGTAGCCCTTGTCGGTGGGGATGCGGCCCGCCGAGGTGTGCGGCTGGGCAATGAGCCCGGCCTCCTCGAGGGCCGCCATGTCGTTGCGCACCGTGGCCGGGGAGACCCCCAGCTGGTGCCGCTCCGTGAGGATGCGCGAACCGACGGGCTCACGCGTGCGGACATAGTCCTCCACGATCGCCCGCAGGACATCGAGTCTGCGTTCCTCGCTCACCGCGCTCACCTCCGTCCCCAGGTAGAACGTCCGGGACGTGTACCCGGGTTCCGGCCCGCTCTCCGACACTGCCGTCCAGCACTCTCACCAACCGAGTGCCAATCCTACGCGGCGCACACGAGCGGCCGGGTCCCCGACCCGCCGCAGGCCGGCCACGACCCCGCGAGCCGCCCGGACGCGCCGCGGCAAACCTGCCCCTGACCTGCGGGTCTTACCCGTTCGCCGAGGGCTGACCGGTCGAGCATAGGGCGATGCCTTAGACGTGCCCAGCCCTTGGCCCGGACCCGCCGCGAAAGATGCGGCGACCGCCCGATCCGCGCGACGTACCTCACAGACCAACCTGGAATCACCGCCGGCGAGGGGCCGACGGTGACACCAGGAGGAACCACCATGTTCGGTTTCACGGACTACGCCGAGTACCGCCGCAACGAGCGGGAGCTCGACCAGCGCAACGAGCGGGCCCGCGTGGCCCGTGAGCACAAGGACGCGGCCCGCCGCCAGGCAGCCGCGCAGCGCACCGCCGAGCGCAGCGCCCGGGCCAGGGCGGCCGACGCCGTCCGGCCGCGCGTCGCCTGATCCCTCGGGAGGGCGACCGTGCCGGGCAGCGGGTCGGCCCACGGCAGCGGCGGGCAGGCCGACCGAAAAGAGCGGAACGACCACGGACCGGCATGGGACGATGAGCCCATGCCGGTCCCCCGTGCCCGCCTGGTGGGCCGAGCCCCCGAGCTCGGTGCGCTCGAGGCCGCTCTCGCCGACGTCCGCTCGGGCGGCAGCCGCACCCTGGTGATCGCCGGCGAGGCCGGGATCGGCAAGACCCGCCTGCTCGACGAGCTCACCTCCCGGGCCGACGACGCCCACGTGATCGTCGGTCAGTGCGCCGACGAGGGCTCCGGCCCGCTCCCCTACGCGGCCCTGGCCGGACTCCTGAACGGCGTCGTCCGGACGATGGGCCACGAAGCCGTCCTCGCCGCGGCCGGACCCTCGGCCGGCGCCCTGTCCGCCCTCGCTCCCCAGCTCGTCGCGCCCGCGCCCGACGCCGGGGCCGACCGCGTCCCCGAGGTCCTCACCGACCTGCTCACCGGCCTCGCGGGCGAGCGCCCCGCCGTGGTGGTCATCGAGGACCTGCACTGGTCCGACGACGTCACGCGCGCCGTCGTGCTCCGCCTCGCCCGCACCACGCCGCCGGGCCTGCTCCTGCTGCTCACCTACCGCAGCGACGACGTCTCCCGCGCGCACCCCCTGCGCGTCGTCCTCGCCGAGCTCGACCGCGCCCGGCTCACGACCCGCCTCGAGCTGACGCGGCTGGGCGAGGCCGAGGTCCACGAGATGGCGCAGGACCTGCTCGACGTCGGCCTCGACGCCCAGCAGCTCGCCGACCTGGCGGACCGCAGCGGGGGCGTGCCCTTCTACGTCGAGGAGCTGGTCGGCTTCCTCGGCACCGACCTGCCCGACTCCCTGCGCGACATCCTCCTGCTGCGCTACTGGAACCTGAGCCGGGAGGCCCGGTCGCTGTGCCGCGTGGTCGCCGCCGCCGGCCCGCGCGTCTGGTACGACGTGCTCGACGACGTCCTGGCCGACCCCTCGACGGGTCCGGGACAGCGGGCCCCGCACGCAGGCGCCGACGCGGAGGAGTCCGTCCGGGAGGCGGTCGAGGCCCAGGTCCTGGTGGTCACCGAGGTCGGGTACGCCTTCCGGCACGCGCTGGTCCAGGAGGCCGTGTACGCCGAGCTGCTGCCCGGCGAGCGGCACCGCCTGCACGCCGCCTACGCGCGAGCCCTGGAGCGGGCCCTCGTCCGGCGCGCCCACTCGGTGGCGAAGCTGTCGCGGATCGCCGACCACTGGTGGCGGGCGGGGCACCTGGACAAGGCTCTGGCGGCGGCCGTCACCGGGCACCGCAAGGCCGCGGAGGGCGCGGCGTCGTCCACCGCGGTCGCCCTGGGCGAGCGCGCCATGGAGCTCTGGGACCAGGTGCCCGACGCCGAGTCCGTGGCCGGGCTGGCGCATCACGAGCTGCTCCGCACGGTCGCCGAGTCGCTGCGCGGAGCCACCCGGACCACCCGGGCCCTGGCCGTGGCGCACGAGGCGATCGACGAGTGGCCCGCCGACGACCCGGCGGGACTCGCCGGCATGCTCTCCGACGCGGCGCTCATCGCGGGCCACGCCGGATCGGACGAGGCGCCCGAGCTCATCGAACGGGCCCTGGCGCTCGTCGAGCCCGGCCGGGACGACGCCGTGCGCGGCCTGCTCCTGATGCTGCGGGCGCGCCGCGCGATGCTCGGCGGCCGGCCCCGGGAGGCGATCGAGGCCGCGACGGCGGCGTACGACGCCGCCCGGGCGATCGGCGACGCCGAGGTCGTGTCCGTCGCGCTGAACCTGCGGGGCGTGAGCCGGGTCCAGCTCGGCGACGCGGAGGGCTTCGCGGAGATCGACGCCGGCCGCGAGGCGGCCGGGGACACCTGGCACGGGCTGAGCCGGTACTACGTCAACGGGTCGGACGTCCGGCTCGTCGTGGGCGACTGGACCCGGGCGGCGGAGATCGCCCAGGAGGGGATCGGCGCCGCGCACCGGCACGGCTCGTCCGACTCGACCCGGCTCATGATCGAGGGGAACCTCGCCGAGGCGCAGATCGGGCGCGGCGACTGGGCCGAGGCCGCCGCCTGGTACGAGCGGACGATCCCGCCGATCCACGACAGCGTCTACTCCGCCTACCTCAGCGAGCGCCGGATCTGGCTCATGATGTGGCGGGGCGACGTGGAGCAGGCGCAGGCCGAGGCGCGCCGCAGGGCCCCGAGCTGGGAGCGGTTCGGGCGCCTGGAGGAGCAGATCAGGTCGCGCACCAGCGGGACGCTGGCGGAGCTCGCGCTGCTGCGCGACGAGCCGGCCGAGGCCCTGGAGGGCATGTCGGTGGTGGTCGCCGCGGACCACGTGTGCAGCCCGGCCTACGACCTGCCGCAGCTCGGCGTGGCGGCCCAGGCGATCGCCCGGCTGCGCGCCGTCGGGCAGGACGTCGACGACGCCCCGTACCGCGCGGTCCTCGCCGCGTGCGCGCACTGGCCGACGTTCCCGTTGTGGTCGGCGCTGTTCGAGGCGGAGCTCGGCACCGGGCCGTGGGCCGCCGTCGCCGACCTGCCGGGTGCCGGACCCGTGCACCTGCGCCCGTACGCGCTGTCCCGCGAGGGCGCGCGGCTGCTGGAGGCCGGGGACCGGGGCGGGGCCCGGTCGACGCTGGGGTCGGCCGTCGCGGAGGCGGAGAAGATCGGGGCGGGGCTGATCGTGCGGCAGGCGCAGGGGCTGCTCGACCGGGCGGGCCTGACCGGCCTGGCCGAGGAGCGCCGTCCTGCCGAGGGGCCGGACAGCGGGACCGACCCGCTCACCGCACGCGAGCGGCAGGTGCTGGCCCTGGTGGCCGAGGGCCTGACCAACGGGCAGATCGCCGAGCGGCTGTTCATCTCGGCCAAGACGGTCTCGGTCCACGTCTCGGCGATCCTGCGCAAGCTGGGCGTGGCCACCCGTACGGAGGCGGCGCTCCGCGGCGCCCGGTGACGCGGGAAGACACTCCGGAGGGGCGGAGATCCAGCACTCGGCCCAGGAGCCGACCTAGGCTCTCGGCGTGGTCGACGAACGGTACGGGTCCGATGTGCTCTCCCCCCAGTTTCCTGGCGCGCAGCGCGGGCGGCGGCCCACGTCGCAGCCCACGCCCGCCGAGCTGGGGCTAGTGGTCGAGGAGGTGCAGACCGGCTGGGTCGGCGCGATCGTCCGCGTCGAGAAGTCGGGCGGCATGCACGTGGTGGTCCTGGAGGACCGGCGCGGTCGGACCCGGACGTTCCCGCTCGGCCCGGGCTTCTGGGTCGAGGGCAAGCCGGTCGAGCTGACCGCGCCCGTCGTCAGCCGCGCCCCGGCGCAGCCCACCCGCACGGCCTCCGGGTCCGTCGCGGTGCACGGGGGCCGGGCGCGCGTGGCCCGCGGCAGCCGCATCTGGGTGGAGGGCAAGCACGACGCCGAGCTCGTGGAGAAGGTCTGGGGCGACGACCTGCGCATCGAGGGCGTGGTGGTCGAGATGCTCGACGGCGTGGACAACCTCGCCGAGCGGCTCGCCGAGTTCGGGCCCGACGCCGAGCGCCGGGTCGGCGTGCTGGTGGACCACCTGGTGCCCGGTTCCAAGGAGCAGCGGCTCACCGACGAGGCGCTGCGCACGGTGCCCACGGGCACCGTGCTGGTGCTGGGCCACCCCTACGTGGACGTGTGGCAGGCCGTGCGCGCACAGCGCCTCGGCCTGGAGCGCTGGCCCGTGATCGACCGCGGCACCGAGTGGAAGCTCGGCATCCTGCGCTCCCTGGGCTGGCCTGCGGAGACGCAGGCGGACGTCGCCCGCGGCTGGCAGCGGATCCTGGGCTCCGTGCGCGACTTCCGCGACCTGGACCCGGCCCTGCTGGGACGGGTCGAAGAACTTATCGATTTCGTGACCTCGGCGTAAGGCGCAGCCCCTACGGTTGGTCATATGTCCGAAAACCCGCAGGAGCCGCAGGCTCCTCAGCAGCCCGGCCCGGCGCCGCAGCAGTCCGGCCCCGCACCTCAGCAGCCGCAGGACGGCCCCGCCTACGGGACGCCGCAGCCCGCCCAGTCGCCCTACCAGGGTCCGCCGCAGGCCGGCCAGCCCTACGGCCAGCAGTACCAGCCGCCGCCGCTCACACCGTCGGACGAGCGCCTGTGGACGGTCCTCGCCCAGGTCGGCCCGTTCATCCTGACGTTCATCCCGCCGCTGGTGATCTGGCTCGTGCTCAAGGACCGCAGCCAGTTCGTGGAGCAGGAGGCCAAGGAGTCGCTGAACTTCCAGATCACCCTGCTCATCGCGCAGGCCGCTGCCTGGATCATCACCGGGATCACCTTCGGGTTCGGCGCGATCGTGTTCCTCGCGTTCATCGCCGCAGTCGTGTTCATGATCATGGCGGCCGTGGCCAACAGCAAGGGTGCCCCGTACCGCTACCCGGTGAACATCCGCTTCATCAAGTAAGGCCCGCAGGACAGCAACGACCATGCACCTGCTGCCAGCCGGATTCCGGGACTGGCAGCAGGTGCAT
>NZ_JBHVEG010000233.1:0-8211 GCF_042802395.1 Promicromonospora sp. NPDC057488 | reverse complement strand
AGCTTGTCGAGACCTGGTGAGGTCTCGACAAGCTCGACCCGCGGGCGGCTCAGGTCTCGACAAGCTCGACCCGCGGTAGGCGTCAGAAGGCGCCCTTGATCAGCCCGCCGTCCACGCGCAGGGTCGCGCCGCTGACGTACTCCGCCAGGTCGCCGCACAGGTAGGCGACGGCGGCGGCGATCTCGTCGGGCTTGCCGAAGCGGCCGCGGTCGTTCGGGATCAGCGCCTTGACGGCGTTGGGCAGGATCTCGTCCCACGTGCTGCCCCAGCCGCGCGCCGGCCCGATCTCCGTGACGAGCTCCTGCGTGGCGTCGACCAGGATCGCGCCCGGCGACACCACGTTCGACGTGACGCCGGTGCCGGCCAGCTCGCGCGCGAGCGAGACCGCCAGGTTGTGCCGCGCCGCCAGGGTGGCGTTGTACTGCGGGTGCGTGTTCATCGGTTGCGACGCGAGGCCGCCGCCGATCGTGATCACGCGTCCCCAGCCGCGCTCGCGCATCGCGGGCACGAGGTGCTGGATCATCCGCACCCCGGAGACGACGTTCACGTTGTACGTGTCGGCCCACTCCTGCGGCGCGGCGTCCGTCCAGGACAGGTGCCGGTAGAAGCCGGCGTTGTTGACCAGGATGTCGACCGGCCCGCCGGCCGTCGCCGCCCGCGCGACGTCGGCCGCGCCGTCGTCCGTGGCGAGGTCGCCCAGGACCGCCGTGGCGTCGCCGCCAGCGGCGCGGATCGCCTCCGCCACGGCCTCGGTGCGGTCCCGGTCGCGACCGTGGACCACCACGGCGGCGCCCTCGGCCGCCAGGAATCGTGCCGTCGCCTCGCCGAGGCCCGCGCTCGATCCAGTGACCAGCGCGCGCTTGCCGCTCAGGTTCAGCTCCATCGTTCTCCTCCGATCGGGCGGGCTCGTCGGCGTGGTGCCGATGCCGTCGCCCACCCACGTCTGTAAGTCTACGACTGTAGACTTACAAGGAAAGGGGTAGGCCAGGTGATCTGGAGCACACCACATGGCCCCAGCCCGCGAGGCTTGACCCGGCGGACACCGGCCCAGGTCTGGCGCCCGACACGACCATGCAGCTACTGCCAGACCCGGGCCCGGCCTGGCAGCAACTGCATGGTCGGCAAAAGCGGGGAGGCCGAGCGGGCGGGCCGGCAGAGGGGCAGGCCGAGCCGAGTGGGCAGGCCGGCCGGCCAGCCGACCAGACAGCAGCCCGACCAAGCAGCCCCGCCTCAGCCCGCGACCGGGGCCCGGTCCTCCTCGGCGGCGTCGAGGAGGCGGACGGCGAGGTCGGCCCGCGACGTGCAGCCCAGCTTGCGCAGCGCGCTCGACACGTGGCTCTCGACGGTCCGCGGCGACAGGAACAGGTCGGCGGCGATCTGCCGGTTGGTCCGTCCCCGCGCGGCCAGCAGCGCGACCTCGCGCTCGCGCCCGGACAGCCCGAGCCCGTTGGAGCGTCGTCCGCCGCGCCACGGGTACGGGACCGGGAGCCCGAGCCGGCGCAGCGTTCGGGTGACCCGCGCGACGTCGTTGCTCGCGGCCCGCGCGCCGTAGCCGCGCAGGGCCTCCTCCAGGAGCGCGGCGCCCTCGGCGTCGCCGTCCTCGGCCAGCCACTCCCCCAGGCGCTCGACCGCGCGGGACTCCTCCGGGCGCAGCCCGGCCTCGGCCACGACGGCCCGCGCCTCACGCAGCAGCCCGACGGCGGCCGCGTGGTCGCCGTCGGCGCGCGCCACCACCGCCCGGCAGGAGAGCAGGGCGGCCCGGGCAAGCGGCGCGTCGACGACGCCTAGCCCGGCCGCGAGCTCCTCGACGTGCACCCGGGCCTGCGGCGTGCGGCCCTGGGTGACGAGCGCGTCGACCAGGCACAGCATCGGCTCGGCGGCCCACACCCAGTTGCCCTTCTGCCGGGCGGCGGCCACGGCGAGGTCGGCCTGGTGGGCGCTGCCCTCGACGTCGTCGAGCGTGAGCAGCAGGCGGGCCAGCGCGCTGCGGCCGGCGAGCAGCGGCCAAACGGCGCCCACGCGGACGGCGTCCTCGACCAGGTCCGTGAAGTGCGCGGCGGCCTCGGAGGCGCCCCCGGACGCGGCGAGCATGACGCCGTGCAGCAGGCGGTCGTCCAGCGAGGCGGCGTCGAACCCGGGGCGCCGGACGACGAGCTCGTGCGCGCGGCCGGCCAGGTCGCCCCAGCGGCCCGCGGCGCAGTCGACGGCGGCGGCCACGAGCTCGATCACGTCGTTGACCCGCAGGTACTCGGCCGCCGCCACCACGCGGCGGCCCTCGGCGAGCAGCCGCTCGGCGCGGCGCACGTGGCCCACGTGCAGCGCGGCCTGGGCCCAGTTCACGCAGGCCCGGGCGTGCTCGCGGGGGTGGGCGGGCAGCGCGGCGTCGCCGAGCAGCGCCTCGACGAGCGGCCACCCCTCCGGGTCGCCCTGCTCGATCAGCAGCGAGGCGCGTGCGATCCGCACGGCCAGCTCCACCTCGACGGCGCCGCTGCGCCGCGCGGCGTCCTGCGCCTGCTCGCCGCGCCGGGTGTGCACGGCCATGGGGCGGTCGGTCACGGTCTCCGGGGCGGCGAGGATCGCGAGCGCCCGGGCGAGCAGCGCGGGGTTGTCGGCCAGGTCCGGCAGCGCCCGCTCGATCTCGCGGTAGCCGGCGTCGGCCAGGCCCTGCTGCCGGAACAGACGGCCCAGGGCGAACCGGAGCTCGCCGCGCACGTCGCCGGGCAGCAGCTCGCCGGCCAGGAGCTGCTGCAGCAGCGGCACGGCCTCCTCGTGGGCGAGCCCGTCCACGGCCGCCCGGCCGAGCTTCACGGCCAGCCGCAGCCGCTGCTCGGTCGGCAGATCGGCCTCCATGGCCTGCACCAGGAGGCGCGCGGCGTGGGCGTCGTCGCCGTGCGAGACGGCCAGGTCGGCGGCGTCCTCGGCGTACGCGACGAACCGGGTCACGTCGCCCGCGCGGTGGTAGTGGTGCGCGAGGCGCGCCACGGGGCGCGGGCCCTCCCGCTCCTCGATGGCGCGCGCCACGGTGCGGTGCAGCAGCCGGCGGGTGGGCGTGGGCAGCGCGTCGTAGACGATCTGCTCGGCCAGCACGTGCCGGAACCGCACCTGCCCGTCCTGCTCGTGCAGCAGCCCGGCGGTGATCGCGTCGACCAGGGCCTCCACGACCCTGGCGGGCGGCAGGCCGGTGACCTCCGCGATGAGGTCGACGTCGACGGGGTGGTCCAGCACGGAGGCGACGCCCAGCACCTCGCGGGTGCCCTCGGCGACGCCGTCGAGCCGGCCGAGCACGACGTCGCGCAGGGCGGTGGGCACCGCCAGGTCGGTCAGCACGTCGTCCTGCTGCGCGGCGTCGTCGGGCAGCGGGGTCTCGTGCAGGGCGCCGAGCACCTCCTCGGCCACGAACGGGATGCCGCCCGTGCGCTCGTGGAGCGTGGCGGCGAACCCGGCGGAGACCTCGGTGCCGAGGATGCGCCCGGCCAGCTCCCCGACGCCGGCCGGGTCGAGCGGGCTGAGCGTGAGCGCCAGCGGCGGCCCGGACGCGGCGCGCGCGAAGGACTCGCGGACCGGCAGCGGGGTGCCGCCGCTGCGCAGGGTCAGCACGATGCACAGCCCCTCGGGCTGGTGCGCGGCCAGGAAGGTCAGGAAGTCGAAGGTGCTGCTCTCGGCCCAGTGGACGTCCTCCAGCACGAGGACCGCCGGGCCCATGCGGTCGAGCAGCTCTGCGGCGGCCCGGAACACCCGGTGCCGCGCGGCGCGCTGGTCGGCCAGCTCCGGGGGCGGCGGCGGGAGCCGGTCGCCCAGCTCGGGCACGAGCGGCGCGAGCGCGCCGACGATCGGGTTGTAGTCGCCGGGCCGCACCAGGTCGGCGTGGTGGGACAGGACGTCGAGCACCGGCGCGAGCGGCAGCGGCTCCTGCAGGTGCTCGCAGTGGCCGATGAGCACGGGCATCCCCGCGAGCGCCGGGTCGGTGGCGAGCTCGCGCACGAGGCGGCTCTTGCCGACGCCCGCCTCGCCGTCGATGACGACCAGGGACGGCGTGGCCCGGACCTTGTGGACCAGGGACTCCAGCTCGCTCGTGCGGCCCACCAGGACGGGTGAAACTCGGGGTCGAGCCGGTGGTGCAGTCGCGTGGTCGAGGCTCAAACGGCTGCTCCCTCCGTGTGGTACCCGGGGACCGTGGTGCCCGTCGTGAGGCAAAAGTCAGTGTATGGCACTGATGTTTCCGGCAATCGACGCAATTACCTTCACTGATCAGCCGCGGATGCTCCGTGGCTGATCTGAAGGAGGGCACATGGACCGACGGTCCGACGAACGCCGGCTGTCACGCGGGCATGTGCGCCGTGCGGCGGCGGTGACGCTCGCGCTAGCGCTCACGGCGACGGCGACGAGCACCGCGGCGGGGGCACAGCCCGACGCCACGGCGAAGAAGAACTACATCGTGCAGATGGCGCTGCAGCCCGTCGCCACGTACACGGGCGGGGTGGCCGGCCTGGCCGCCACCAAGCCTGCCGAGGGCGAGAAGGTCGACCCGGCGGCGCCCGAGGTCGTCGAGTACGCCAAGCACCTGCGCGGCAAGCACCGCGCCGCGCTGCAGAGCGTGGGCGCCAAGGACCCGCTCTACCAGTACGTGTACTCGTTCGACGGGTTCGCGACGTCGCTGACGGCGGCCCAGGCCGCCGAGCTGCGCACCGAGCCGGGCGTGCTCGCGGTCACCGAGGACGTCCTAGTGCACACCACCACGGCCGACACGACGGCCACCGCCGACGGCAAGGACGGCGACGGCGACGGCGAGGAGGGCATCACCGTCTGGGGCGAGCCCACGACCGCCTCCGCCTCCGCCGACGACGCGCCCCTGTTCAAGGGCCCGGCCGGGCACGGCAAGCCGGCCGCCGCGGGCGAGGACGTCGTCATCGGCGTCATCGACTCCGGCATCTGGCCGGACAGCGCCAGCTTCTCCGACAAGGACAAGCGCGGCCGCCCGGCCTACCAGCGACTGCGCGGGTTCGACGGCGAGTGCGACGACGCCGAGACGGTCGGCGACGACTCCTGGGACGACGACTCGTGCAACCTGAAGCTCGTCGCGGCCCGGCACTTCAACGACGGCTGGGGCGGCGACGCCGGCATCGCGCAGGAGATGCCGTGGGAGTTCCAGTCGGCGCGTGACTACAACGGGCACGGCACGCACACCGCGTCGACCGCGGGCGGCAACAAGGACGTCGCCGTCACCGGTCCGCTCAACAAGTTCAGCTCGACGGTGAGCGGCGTCGCGCCGCGCGCCCGGATCGCCGCCTACAAGGCGCTGTGGTCCGCCGAGGACGGTTCGACGGCGAGCGGGTACCCCTCCGACATCGTCGCGGCCGTGGACCAGGCCGTCGCGGACGGCGTGGACGTCATCAACTTCTCCGTCTCGGGCACCCTGACCGACTTCCTGGACCCGACGGAGCTCGCGTTCCTGGCCGCCGCGCAGGCGGGCGTGTTCGTGTCCGCCTCGGCGGGCAACAGCGGCCCGGCGTCCGGCACGGTGGCGCACCCCAGCCCCTGGATCACCACGGTGGCCGCGGCCACGCACTCCACCTCGGCCCGCTCCAGCGCGACGCTCGGTGACGGCACGAAGGTCTCCGGCACGTCCCTGGCCGCGAAGGTCGTGGGCCCGGCGCCGTTCGTCTACGGGCGCGACGTCGCCGCGGCCGGGGCCACGGTCTCGAACGCCGGCATGTGCTTCACGACGGCGGACAACAACGGCAAGCCCGCGCTCGACCCCGCCAAGGTGGCCGGCAAGATCGTGCTCTGCGACCGCGGCGAGAACGCCCGCGTGAACAAGGGCGCGGCGGTCGCCGAGGCCGGCGGCGTCGGCATGGTCCTGGTGAACACCGTCGAGGGCGACACGCTCAACACGGACGTCCAGGCCGTCCCGTCGGTGCACGTCGCGGCGACCGACCGCGACGCGCTGCTCGCCTACGCCAAGACGTCGGGCGCCACGGCCACGATCGCCGCGGCCTCCGTCGACACCTCGACGCCCGCCCCGTACACGGCCGCGTTCTCCTCGCGGGGCCCGTCGCTCGCGGGCAACGGCGACATCCTCAAGCCGGACGTCACCGCGCCCGGCCAGGACATCCTCGCCGCCGTGGCGCCGCCCGGGCAGCAGGGCCTGGACTTCAACCTGATGAGCGGCACCAGCATGTCCGCGCCGTACGTGGCGGGCCTGGCGGCGACCCTCGTCGAGAAGAACCCGCGCTGGTCGCCCATGGCGGTCAAGTCCGCGCTGATGACCACGGGCTCGGACGTCCTGGACGCCGACCCCGAGGCCCCGGCCACGCTCTACCAGCAGGGCGGCGGGCACGTGGCCGCGGCCGAGTCCACCGACCCCGGCCTGGTGTACGACAGCAACGTCGAGGACTGGTTCGCCTTCCTCTGCGGTGCCACCGACGGCGTGCAGCAGACCACCTGCGACGCGCTGGAGCAGGACGGGCACAGCCTCGCGCCGTCCGACCTGAACACGCCCTCCATCGCGATCGGGCGGGCCGCCGACGGCCAGCAGGTCACCCGCACGGTCACCAACGTGGGCAAGAAGCGCGCCACGTACACGGCCGACGTCACGGGCCTGGACGGGCTCGGGGTGCAGGTCAGCCCCCGCAAGCTCACGCTGTCGCCCGGGAAGTCGGCGTCGTTCACCGTCACGTTCACGCGCGGTGAGGCCGAGCTGAACGCCCGGCTCGCCGGCCACCTCACGTGGTCCGACGGCCGCGGCGGGCACACCGTCCGCTCGCCCATCGTGCTGCGCATGGGCGCCGAGGCCTGGACCGCCCGGTTCAACGGCGGCGAGAACGGCCTGGGCGCCAACGACGACAACGGCAACGAGACGCTCACCTCGCCCGACGGCAAGGTGGTCTACACCGCCGGCCAGACGTCGCCCGCGAGCTTCGGCGGGTTCCAGAACTCGCCGGTGACCGCGGCCTACGACGCGGCGACGGGCCGGCCCCTGTGGTCGGACGTGTACGGCGGCCCCACCGGGGTGGGCGGCGAGCAGACCGGCTTCGGCATCAGCCCGGACGGCGACACGCTGTTCGTGCTCGCCTCGGGCGGCGGCTACGGCAACGAGTCCGACTACGTCACCATCGCCTACGACGCCGCCACCGGTGAGCGCCTGTGGGTCTCGGTGTACGACGCCGAGGGCCTGTCCGACTACGGCGAGGCCCTGGCCGTGAGCCCGGACGGCTCCGCCGTCTACGTCACGGGCATGTCGCTCCTCGACGACCAGGGTGCCGCCGACTACGGCACGATCGCGTACGACGCCGCCACGGGCGAGGAGCTGTGGCGCTCGCTGTACGACGGCCCGGTGCACGAGACGGACGCCGCCCGCGCCATCGCGGCGTCACCGGACGGGTCGGCCGTTGTGGTCACCGGCCAGAGCCGCGGCGAGGGCAAGAGCCTCGTGGACTGGGGCACCGTCGCGTTCGACGCGGCCACGGGCGAGCAGCTCTGGGACGCCACCTACGACGGCCCGGACGACAAGGGCGGCTCGGGCGGCGCGGTAGCGATCACCCCGGCCGGCACCGTCCTCGTGACCGGCGACAACAACAGCGCCGAGAACTCCACCGACTGGGTCACCATCGGCTACTCGCTGGCCACCGGCGAGGAGCAGTGGGTCTCGCGGCTGGACGGCGGCATCGGTGACACCGACGTCCCCCGCACGGTCGTGGTGAGCCCGGACGGCGAGTCCGCCCTGATCACCGGCAACTCGTGGGGCACGGACACCGGCAGCGACTACCTGACGGCGGTCTACGACGTCGAGACCGGCGAGGAGCGCTGGACGGCGCGCTACGACGGCTCGGCGCACGGCCAGGACGTCGCGTACGCCGGGGCGTTCTCCCCGAGCGGTGACCACGTGGTGGTCACGGGACGCAGCGAGGAGGAGGAGACCGGCGAGGACTTCGCGACCGTCGCCTACGACGCCGCCTCGGGCGAGCAGGTCTGGTCCGCGCTGTACGACGCCGGTGGTTCCGGCGACGTGGCCAACGCCGTGGCCGTCACGGAGGGTCCGGGCACGCAGACGCGGATCGTGGTCACGGGCCAGAGCAACATCATGCTCGACGAGATGACCAGCGACGCCGACATGACGACGCTGACCTACCTGGCCGAGCTGGGCTGAGGTAACACAACGCTGGTCGAGCTCCCTCGCTGGTCGAGCTTGTCGAGACCTGACCAGGTCTCGAC
>NZ_JBHVEG010000232.1:0-8356 GCF_042802395.1 Promicromonospora sp. NPDC057488 | reverse complement strand
GCGCCGCACCCCGGCCGACCGGCCGGGCGCGGCGCACGGGACCGGGTCACATCCGGTAGAAGTCGTCGTAGTGGTTGGGCGAGAAGTAGGTCACGCCCGTGGTCCGGTCCAGGATGAGCCGGTAGGACTGCCGCGCCGCGCCGCAGGCCCGCGGCGTCACGTCGAACTCCAGGTAGGAGTGGCCGGCGGGGAGCTGACCCTCGTTGTTGTAGTGCGTGCCACCCGCGAAGTTGCACTGGCCGTTCGGCCAGCTCACCCAGCCGCGCGTGCTCGGGTAGCCCTTGGAGCTCCAGATCGCCCTGGAGTCGTACGCCTCCGCACATCCGTTGTGCGTGCAGGAGCTGTAGACGGTCGCCTCGGACGACGGCGCGACCGCGACGCCGCCGGCCGTGACGAAGGCGACCATCGTCGACAGGATGACGATGATCCGGACCAGGCTGGACGCGACGCTCTTGTTCTCGGACACGCTGACCTCCCTCTCGGTGGGGAACATGCAGGTTGGGAACATGCAGGGAGGATCCTGACCGATCCGGACGACGCCGGCCCGACGACGCTCCGACGTGCGGGTGAATTTTACTTGTCCGCTTTGTCTGGGAAACCTGCCTAGGTCCGGCCGTCCTGTTGTCCGGACCCGCGCCGGCCTGCTTGGGTCGGGGCATGGCGAGGTGGATCGAGGTCGCGGACGGCGTGCTGGTGCGGCGGTACGAGGAGCTGGACCTGTCGGTCGGCCTCGTCGTCGGCGCGGAGGGCTGCCTGGTCGTGGACACCGGGGGAGACGCCGGGCAGGGCGCGGAGCTCGCCGCCGCCGTCCGCGAGGTGACGCCGCTCCCGTGGCAGGTGGTGCTGACCCACTCCCACTTCGACCACAGCTTCGGCACCGAGGCGTTCGTGCCCTGCGCGGTGTGGGCGCAGCGGGGGTGCCGGGCCGACCTGGTGGCGACCGGCGAGCAGCAGCGGGAGAAGTGGGCGCGGCACTACCGTGACCGCGGGGAGCCGGCGGTCGCCGACCGGATCGCAGCCGTGCGCCTGGTCCTGCCCGACCGGCTGGTCGACGACGGCGCCGAGCTGGACCTCGGCGGCCGGGTCGTGGGGCTGCGGCACCTCGGGCCCGCGCACTCCGGCCACGACCTGGTCGTGCACGTCCCGGACGCGGGGGTCGTGCTCGTGGGTGACCTCGTGGAGCAGGGCGCGCCGCCGCAGTTCGGCGACGCTTTCCCGCAGGGCTGGCCAGGCGTGCTCGACGGCGTGCTCGGGCTGGGCGCCGACGTCGTCGTGCCCGGTCACGGTGACCCGGTGGACCGGGACTTCGTCCGGCGCCAGCGCGCTGAGCTGGCCCTGGTCGCCGAGCTGTGCCGGGAGGTCGCCGCCGGCGCGCTCACCCCGGCGCAGGCCGTGGCGCGCTCGCCGTACCCGGAGGAGTTCACGCTGGCCGCGCTGGCGCGGGGAGCCTAGCGTCGGAGGTGTCCGGCGGAGGAGGTGAGCGTTCTGCCGGAGCGGCTCACGGCGGCTGACGCCTCGAACTTCGTGCTGGACGCGCCCGACCACGTCAACGCGTTCCTGATGGCGGGCGTGCTCGCACCCGGCGGGTGCGTCGGGCTCGACGGCGGGGTGGACCTCGACGCGCTGCGGCGCGCGGTCGCCGAGCGGGTCCCCGCGGTGCCCCGGCTCGCGCAGCGGGTGCGGCATGCCGGGCGCGCCCTCGTGTGGGAGCCGGTGCGGCTCGACCTGGACCGGCACGTGCGGCAGGTCGGCGCGGTCGACGGCCGGGGCGGGTTCGAGGCCCTGTGCGCGCGGCTCGTCGTCACGCCGCTCCCGCTCGACGGGCCGCTGTGGGAGCTGCTGGTCGTGCCGGGTGTCGCCCCGGCGCGCGCCGGGATCGTGCTCCGGGTGCACCACGCGATGGCGGACGGCATCGCGGCGGTGGGGCTGGCCCGGGCGCTCATGGACCCGGTGGTGGTAGAGCGGACGGCGGAGGAGCCGGCAAGGGCAGCGCGGTCCGTCGGCGAGCGGGCGTCAACACGGTCGGCGGCCGTGGAACCGGCCAGCTCGGACGGCACGAGGGGGCTACGCCAACGGGCACGCGCCTTCGCCGCGGGGCTGGAGCGGACGACGTCCGTCCTCCGCCGCGGGGTCCCGCCCACCGCGCTGCTCGGCCGTGTCGGCCGCCGGCGGGCGGTGACGTTCGTCGACGTCGACCTGGCCGGTCTCGCCGCCGGCGCCAGGTCCGCGGGCGCGACCGTGAACGACGCGCTGCTCGTCGCGGCCGCCGGGGCGGCACGGTCGGCACTGCTCGCGCTCGGGGAGGACCCGCCCGGCGTCCTGCCCACCAGCGTGCCGGTCGCCCTGCCGTACCGGGGCCGGTCGGGCAACGCCGTCGGGGTGATGCTCGTGCCGCTGCCCACCGAGGCGGGCGACCTCGCCGGGCGCCTACGTCGGGTCGCCGGGCTGACCCGCGCCGCCAAGCAGGAGGCGCGCACGCGCGGGACGTTCGAGCTGACCCGCACGCGGCTGGGTACCTGGCTGTTCGAGCGGCTCGCGCGCCGGCAGCGGTTCGTCGTCATGTTCGTGACGAACGTGCGCGGCCCCGCGCACCCGCTCGCCCTGGCCGGGGCG
Source organism: Promicromonospora sp. NPDC057488 (assembly GCF_042802395.1). Classification (NCBI taxonomy): domain Bacteria; kingdom Bacillati; phylum Actinomycetota; class Actinomycetes; order Micrococcales; family Promicromonosporaceae; genus Promicromonospora; species Promicromonospora sp. NPDC057488. Next base: position 5,743 of record NZ_JBHVEG010000232.1, on the reverse strand, counting down.
CGGGTCGAGCGGATCTGGCCCGTGGCCGCGCTCGGGGGCGACGTGCGCCTCGGTGTCGCGGCGATCTCGTACGACGGCGTGCTCCGCTGCGCCGTGCACTGCGACGCGGACGCGCTCCCCGCCGTCGTCGTCGGGCAGTCCCTCGGGGACGGGCTGGCGGCCGTCGCCGCGCTCGGCTGACCCCGCCCCGCCGAGACCCTGTTGACAGACGACACGACAGCCGCGTACAACTGATAAATCGATTGTTCACTGGCAATGTCGCCGCGAGGCGACCAGAACGGCTGGCCCATGACCTCCTTTCCCTCCGGGTTCTTCGACCCGCTCCCACGGATCCTCGTGGCCGACGACTTCGACAACGGCATGAGTGGGTGGCTCGACCTGCGCCCGAACTTCGTCGCCCCCGGGTTCCGCGAGCACTCCTCCGACATCGACCTGATCCACTGGGGTCCGACGATGCTCAGCTCCGCGACCTTCGCCTTCGGCGGCACGCACGGCTCCGCGAGCGGCACCTACTCCCTCAAGATCTCCAGCCGCGCCGCCGCGGCCCCGGCCGACCAGCCCCCGGCCGCCGGCTCGATGGGCCTGGCGATCAAGCGGCTCGCCGTCCCCGGCGACGCGCGGCGGCTGCGGATCGAGGCCCTGCTCGCGTACAAGGTCGAGCAGGACCGCCCCGGCCTCGGCGTCGACGACCTGCGCGCGTTCGGCATGTTCGTCGACCTGCAGGACGACGAGCACCGCTACATGCCCGGCGTCCGGTACGTGAACGCCGTCGGCGGCGAGCCCGTGCGGCGCTGGCAGTACTACAGCCCCACCGACGCCACCGACGAGGAGTGGAGCTACGGCGCCGACGGCTGGCACAAGGCCGGCGTCGACCCGCAGTGGTTCGGCGAGCGCGGACCCGACGGGTCCACGGTCGCGACGACCTGGTTCGAGGACGGCGAGCAGCACCTGATCTACAACGAGTCGGACGACAAGCTGAACTGGACGCCGTTCTCGCTGACCGTCGACCTCGTCAACCGCACCTACGAGGAGTTCCGCGTGGGCGGCCGGAGCTTCCGCTTCCCGGACGGCGCCCACCCCACCCTCGCCCCCGCGTACAACGACATCGAGGGCCTGCTCAACCCGGTGTTTTTCGTCGAGGCCGACACCGACCGGCGCGTCTCCCTGTTCCTCGACTCCGTGCTCGTCTCCGTCGAGCGGGGGGAGGCGGCGTGAGGACCTTCTACACCTCCGTGATCGAGCTCCGGCAGCCCTTCGACCACGCGATCGAGACCCACCCGTACGAGTGCGGCTGGGCCGACGAGGCCATCTTCTTCGTCGAGCTGCACGACCCCGAGCCCGGCACCGGCGTCGAGCTCCGGGTCCAGGTCAGCCCCGACGGCATCCGCTGGGTCGACGAGGGCACCGTCCTTGCGACCACCAGCACCACGTTCGCCCGCGTCAGCCACTTCGGAGGATTCCTCCGCCTGGCCGGGACCGCACGGCACGCCGACGGCGGGGCAGCGTCCGCCACCGTGTCGGTGCGCCTCGCACTGAAGGGTTAGAAAGGAAACGATGACGTTCCGGATCAGCAAGGCCACCGTCGGTGCCACCGTGGGCACCGCACTGGAGTGGTACGACTTCTCCCTCTACGGCACCGCCAGCGCGCTGGTGTTCCCCGCCGTGTTCTTCCCGTCCCAGGACCCGGTGCTCGCGACCCTCGCGTCGTTCGCCACGTTCGCGGTCGGGTTCTTCGCGCGGCCCGTCGGCGGGCTCATCATCGGCCACCTCGGCGACCGGTACGGCCGCCGGCAGATGCTCTTCCTCACCCTCGTGCTCATGGGTGTCTCCTCGACCCTGATCGGGCTGGTGCCCAGCCACGCGAGCATCGGTGTCGCCGCCCCCGTGCTGCTGGTCGTGCTCCGCGTGGTGCAGGGCTTCGGCGCCGGCGGCGAGTACGCCGGCGCGACGCTGCTCGCCGCCGAGCACTCCCACGACGGCGCCCGCGGGCTCAACGCGGCGATCCCCGGCGCGGGCAACGCCGTCGGCGCGCTGCTGGCGACCGGCGTGCTGACCCTGCTGAGCACCACGCTCTCCGAGGAGGCCTTCCTGTCCTGGGGGTGGCGCGTCGCGTTCCTGCTCAGCATCGCCGTGAGCATCGCCGGCGTCCTCATCCGGCTGCGGGTGGCGGAGAGCCCGGAGTACGAACGCACCAAGGCGCAGGGCGCCGTGCCACGGGTGGCCATCGGCGAGCTGTTCCGCACGGCCGGGCGCAAGATCCCCTTCGCGATGCTCGCGAGCATCGGCCCCAACGTCGCCAGCTACCTCCCGTCGGTCTACGCGCTGACGTACCTGACGGCCACGGTGGGCGCGCCCGCGTGGATCGGCCTGACGGGCATCCTGATCGGCAACCTGCTCAAGCTCGTGACGATCCCGCTGGCCGGGTGGATCTCCGACCGGGTCGGACGGCGTCCGGTGTTCCTCGCCGGCGCGCTCGGCGCGGTGGCGCTGATCTACCCGTTCTTCTTCCTGCTCGACACGGGCACCCCCGTGCTCGTCTGGATCGCCCTGGTGCTGCTCTTCACGTTCTGCAACGACGCGATGCTGGCGGCGCAGTCGGGGTTCATGTCGGAGCTGTTCGACGTGCGCCACCGCTACACCGGCGTCACGTTCAGCCGCGAGATCACCGGGGCCCTCGTGGGCGGCACCCTGCCGTTCGTCGCGGCCTGGCTCACGGCGGCAGCCGGGGGCGGGTCCTGGCTGGTGGCGCTGTACTGCGCCGTGCTGTGCGCGCTCGCCGCGCTCGGCATGTTCCTGCTCCCGGAGACGCGGGTCGTCGCGCGGTCCGTGCGCGTCTGACTGCGCCTGACCGTGTCTGACCAGCGGGGGAGGAGCGGCGGCCAGTTGGTCGCCGGTCCTCCCCGCCCGGCATAGTGGGCACATGGACAGCTCGGGGCAGCGGACGGCGGAAGGGTTGCAGGCGGCTGGGCCTCAGGCGGCGGGGGCCGGAGCGCGGAGCGGGCCGGTCCGGCTGGCCGACGTCGCCGAGGCCGCCCGGGTGTCCCGTGCTCTGGCGTCCCGCGTGCTCAACGGCGACCCCGCCGCGCGGGCCGCCGCCGAGACCAAGGCCCGCATCATCGAGACGGCGGCGCGGCTGGGCTACGTGCCGAACGTGGCGGCCAAGAGCCTGCGCGGCAACCGCACCGGGCTCATCGGGCTCGTCGTCCACGACCTGTCCAGCCCGATCTACCTGGAGCTGATGCGCGGGGCGCGCGAGGAGGCCGCCCGCCACAGCTACTTCCTGGTGCTGGGCGACGTCGACGAGCTCCTCGCGGACGAGGACGCGTTCCGGATCCTCATCAGCGGCCGCCGCGTCGACGGCATCGTCATGCAGGGCGGCCACGGCGAGCTCGACCGGCGGGTCGGCGACATCGCGCGGGCGCTGCCCACCGTCGTCGTCAACGCCCCGACCGACGTCGAGCACGAGGGCGCGACCCAGGTCTACCCCGACGAGGTGGCCGCGACGCGCCTGCTCACCGAGCACCTGATCGGGCTGGGGCACCGCCGGATCGGCCTGGTCTCGGGCCCGCGGCAGTCGATGACCAACCGGCTCCGCGAGGAGGGCATCGTCACGGCGCTGGCCGCGGCGGGCCTGGAGCTCCGGGAGGAGGACCGCGTGCACGGCGAGTGGTCGGCCGACGGCGGACGAGCCGGCGTCGACGAGCTCCTGGACCGCTGGGGAGCGGGGGCCGACCGCCCGTCGGCCCTGATCGCCGGCAACTCGCTCGTCGGTATCGGCATGCTCGGCGCGCTCGCCCGCCACGACCTGGTGGTCCCGCGGGACCTGTCCGTCGCCGCCGTGCACGACACGTGGATCAACGAGCACCTCGCGCCGTCGCTCACCGCCGTCAGCCTGCCGCTGCACGAGGTGGGGACCGTCGCGGTACGGACGCTGCTCGCCGGGTCGCACGGCGGCCGACACATCCTGTCGGACCCGCCGCCCGTGCTGCACGCCCGGGCGTCGACGGGGGCGGTCGGGTGAGGCGCCAGGTATCCGACCCCACGAACACCGCTCGCTGGGTGCTGCCGGTCCTGCTGCCCGTCGCGGCCGTGCTCGTCGCCCACCTCGTCCTGGACCCTGGTGGCTGGGCCGAGGCGTTGAACGGCCTGGTCATCGGTGCGTCGCACGCCGCTGTGGTCGTGTTCGGCACCGCCCTCGTCGTGCTGGTGCTCCTGGCGGCCAGGATCCTCGTCCGCAGCGGGAAGGGCAGGGCGACCCGGGTGCCCGCGGGACGCACCTGGATCGCCGTTGCCGTTGCCGCGTACCTGGTGCTGCTGACAGCGCTCTCGGGTCGTATCGCCCCGCTGCCGATCTTCGAGAGCCTGGAACGCCATTGGCAGGGCAAGATCCTGGATCTGCTGTGGTTGGCCGTGCTGCTGGGAATCCTTCATCGTTGGGCGCGGGCCGAGGTCGGCCTGCGCTGGCGGCTCGAGCCAGGTTCCGCGCGTCCGGCCCTGATCCTGATCGGAGCGACCTTCGGTCTGTTCGCCGGGCTCACCGTTCTCTCGGTCGCCCTGGGCTGGGCACCGGCCCAGCCGGTGAGCGTCGAGCAGCTCGCCTACGACGCCACCGTCCCCAACCTGACCGAGGAACTCATCTGGCGGGGCGTCATGCTCGCCGTGCTCGTTGCCGTGCTCCCGCCGACCCGTGCGGTGCTCGGGGCAAGGGTCGGCTGGGCCGTGGTGATCAGCAGCGTCGCCTTCGGCGTCGGCCACACCGTGCTGGTCGACCTGGAGGGGGTGTGGACCCTCAGCCTGGCCGGCGGGCTCTTCGCCACCGCGATGGGGCTCCTGCTCGGCTGGGTCTGGAGCCGCACGCGCAGCGTCTGGCCGGCGTTCCTGCTGCACTGCGCGCCGGAGATCGGGGTCGACGTCGGGATGATCCTCGTGGCGTGAGCGGCGGGGTGGCGGCGGCGTCACTGCATCGGCGCTGCCGAGGCTTTTGCTGGCGGGCGGGGCGGGGCGATCTGTCTCGTAGTCGTCCTGAAGTCTCTGTCGCAGCGGGCCTCTGGTGCGCGCCGAAGGCGGCCCGTTACGCGGTGGGCAGAAGAACGAGCGGGTGTCAGTGGCTCGACCTAGGATCGAACAAAGGTCCGCTGGAATGGTGCTCTTGGAGTGTTAATAGGGTTTGAGGGGGTGTTGGTATGGCTGGGCGGTGGTCGGAGGGCGAGTTGGGCTCGGTGCCCGCTGGGGTCGCTGTGCGTGAGGATCCGTTCGTGGACGGCTCCATGCCCGATGACGCGTGGCTCGCGACGTTGTTCGCTGAGTGTGAGGCGTGGTTCGGGGAGTATGAGGGGCGGCACGGGTTGGAGGTGCCGCCGGAGCCGGAGTGGTGTGAGACCGCGTATGGCGGCCGGCTGGACACTGCTGCGGGTTTCGGGCCAGTGGTGCTGTGGCCGGAGGAGGTGCTGCGGGAGGCGTTGGCCGAAGCGCCGGGTGCCGAGCTGGCGCGGGTGGTGGCCGAGTACACGGGGCTGGGTGCCGCATCGGCGGGTGGTGCGGGCGCTGCGCTGGCCGAGGAACCCGATGTCGAGGGCGGTCTCAGGTCGGTTGCCGTTGCAGACGGTTCGGCCCCACTGACTGCGTTGTCCGACGACATGCTGGGGGATCTCGCCGCGGCCTGCTCCCGGTTGCAGTCGTGGGCGGCTGGTGTGCAGGCGCATGTCGTGGCTGAGCGGGCCGGGCGGGAGACGAGCCCGCTGGC
>NZ_JBHVEG010000231.1:0-8360 GCF_042802395.1 Promicromonospora sp. NPDC057488 | reverse complement strand
GGGCGGAACCGGTCGGTTCCGCCCCGCCACAGGTCTTTGGTTCGAGATCTCAGGCCAGGCGCTTCTTGGGCATGCCCTCGAGCGTCTTGGCCGGGTCGCGCTCGACGACGCCGGTCAGCGCCTCGTCGATCTGCTTCATCAGCTCGGCCGGGATGGTCACGCCCGACGCCTTGACGTTCTCCGCGACCTGCTCGGGACGGGAGGCGCCCACGAGCGCGGCGGCGACGTTGTCGTTCTGCAGCACCCAGGCGACGGCGAGCTGCGCCATGGACAGGCCCAGCTCGTCGGCCACCGGCTTGAGGTTCTGCACGGCGGTCAGGGTCTCGTCGCTCATGAAGCGGCTGATCGTCTGGGCGCCGCCCTTCTGGTCCGTGGCGCGCGAGCCGGCCGGCGCGGCCTGGCCCGGCAGGTACTTGCCGGACAGCACGCCCTGGGCCATGGGCGACCACACGATCTGCGAGACGCCGACCTCCTTCGAGGCGGGGACGACCTCGTCCTCGATGACGCGCCACAGCATCGAGTACTGCGGCTGCGAGGAGATGAGCTGGAAGCCCAGCTCCTTGGCGAGCGCGGCACCGGCGCGGATCTGGTCGGCGCTCCACTCGGAGACGCCGATGTAGAGGGCCTTGCCCTGGCGGACGACGTCGGCGAACGCCTGCATCGTCTCCTCGAGCGGCGTCTCCACGTCGTAGCGGTGGGCCTGGTACAGGTCGACGTAGTCGGTACCGAGGCGCGTCAGCGAGCCGTTGATCGACTCCAGGATGTGCTTGCGCGACAGGCCCGTGTCGTTGGGGCCCTTGGGCCCGGTGGGCCAGTACACCTTGGTGAAGATCTCGAGGGACTCGCGGCGCTCGCCCTGCAGCGCGTCGCCGAGGACCTGCTCCGCGACGGTGTTGGCGTACACGTCGGCGGTGTCGAAGGTGGTGATACCGGCGTCGAGGGCGGCCCGGACGCACGCCGAGGCGACGTCGTTCTCGACCTGCGAGCCGTGGGTGAGCCAGTTGCCGTACGTGATCTCCGAGATCTTGAGACCGCTGTTACCGAGGTACCGATAGTTGACCATGAAGGCACCCTATGCCAGGCCTTCGAATCGAATCGAGCCCCGGGACGGGGCAAGTTCGGGAAAGAGGATGTCCCCTTTGTCACAGGGGGCGGTTCAGGCTCCGCAGCAGCCCCGCGGCCAGCAGGGCCTGCCCCGCGACGTAGACCACGGGCAGCACCCGGAAGGCGGACAGGTAGGCGCCGGCCCCGCCGACGACCATCCCGACGGGCAGGAACGCCACCGCCGCCACGAGCAGCGGGGCGCCGATGCCCGCGAGACGGTCGACCCGCCAGGCCGCCACGGCCAGGACGGCGACTGCGAGGCACCAGGCGGCACCCGCCGTGAGCGCACCCACCACGTACTCGCCGATGTCCAGGTGAGCCACCCCGGAGACCAGGACGACGACGGCCGCGACGCCGACGACCCAGCAGGCCGCGGTGGTCAGGTGGAACAGACGCCCCGTGCCGAGCCAGTCCCAAAAAGCGACCGTCTGGACCGTCAGGGACAGCGCGAGCAGGGCGAGGACGAGCATGGGCGCGTAGATGAACCCCTCGAGCTCCATGCCGCCCATCAGCGCTTCCCACACCCCGGGCAGCAACGTGATCGTGACCACGGGGTCACCCAGGTAGCCCACGGCCAGCGCCACGAGAGTCAGGACGACGGACCGCGGCCGCCGGGCCGCGCCGGTCGTCCCGCTCGCGCCGCCGGCTCCACCGGGCTGCGACGCCGCCCACAGGGTCAGCGCCAGCAGCGGCAGCAGCAGGAGGTGGGCCACGACCGGAGCCGTGACGCCGGACATGCCCCACGGCTCCACGACGCCCGTCAGCCGGACCACGAGGGCGAGCAGGAACGCACCGAAGGCGATCCGGGCGGTCCACCCGGGCAGCAGCGTGCGGATACCCGGGCGCGTAACGACGTCTTCGCTGGTCATGGTGTTCATGGTGCGGTGCGGACCGCCCCGGCGCCAGCAAAACCTCGCGGCCGGCGCCGGTACCTCGAGGTCAGTGCCGGTCGGTCAGGCCGGTCGGCGCGAGCCACCGCGCGGCCACCTGCACCACCGGGCCGACACCGAAGGCGAACACCACCGTGGCCCAGCCGAACGTCCCGCCCAGCAGCACGCCGACCACCACCACCGTGACCTCGATCGCGGTCTTGACCAGCCAGACGGGCCAGCCCGTGCGCTGCACGATGCCGGTCATCAGGCCGTCGCGCGGGCCGGGCCCGAGGCGGGCGCCCACGTAGGCCGCGGTGCTCACCCCGAGCAGCACGGTGCCGCCCAGCGCCAGCGCGATCCCGGCCGGGAGCCCCGGGTGCGGCAGCAGCCGTTCGAGCAGCCACAGGGCCGGGTCGATGACGAGGCTGATCACGATGATGTTGGCGATGGTGCCGACGCCCGGCCGCTGGCGCAGCGGGATCCAGGCGAGCATCACCAGCAGTCCGACGCCGAGCACCACCCAGCCGTACGCCAGCCCGGTCCGGTCCACGATGCCCTGGTCCAGGACCGCCCACGGCATCGCGCCCTGGCCCGAGTGCAGCATCATCGCGGTCGCGACGCCGAAGCCCACCAGCCCGAGCAGGAGCTGCACGCCGCGGCGCCAGGGGCGCATCAGGACGGGAACGACCTCGGGTACGGGCGCGACCTCGGCCGCGGGAGCGGGCGTCAGGACGGGGGTGGTGCCGGCTGCGGCGTCGGCCGCGAGGTCGGGGGCGGGCTCGGCCGGGCGGCCGGTGGTCGTCGTCATGCCCTCATGGTGCGGTGCCATTGGCCTTGTCATCCAGGGCCAATCGCGCAAGAGTGGCCCCTATGTCCGCCGCGACCCCGACCGTGCTGCGCCAGCTCTCCCCCGCCACGACCGCCCGGCTGCTGGGTTCGTGGCACGCGGGCGGGCCGGCGTACATCGCCCTCGCCGACGCCCTGCGGGCCGCCGTCCTGTCCGGCACGCTCGCGCCCAACACCCGCCTGCCCAGCGAGCGCGAGCTCGCCGCCACGCTGCGGGTGTCGCGCACCACGACTTCGGGCGCGTACGCGCGGCTGCGCGAGCTGGGCTTCGCGGTGAGCCGTGTCGGGTCGGGGACGGTCGCCACGCTGCCGCAGCGCAGCGCCGAGCCCGCCCCCGGCCGCCCCGCCGGCGGCGACGCCCCCGTGCCCGACGACGCCCTGCGGGCCGTGACGTCCGGGGGCCTGCCGTCCGCCGTCGGGCACCTGGACCTGTGGCAGGCCACCCCGCCGGCGCCCCCGGAGCTGCACGAGGCCTTCGCCCGCGCCCTGGAGCGGCTGCCGGCCTACCTCGACTCCGGCGGGTACGAGCCGCACGGGCTGGCGCCGCTGCGCGAGGCGGTCGCCGCGCGCTACCGCGAGCGCGGCGTGCCGACCACGGCCGAGGAGATCCTCGTGACCACCGGCGCGCAGCAGGCGATCGCCCTGCTGGCGCACACCCACCTGCGGCCGGGCGACCGCGCGGTCGTGGAGTCGCCCACCTACTTCCACGCCATGGAGTCCATGCGCGACGCCGGGGGCCGGGTGGTCGGCGTGCCCACGGGACCGCTCGACGTCGACCTGCTGGTCTCCACGGTGCGGCGCGCCCAACCACGGCTGGTGTACCTGGTGCCGGACTTCCAGAACCCGACGGGCTTCGTGATGTCCGCCGACGAGCGCGCCGCGGTCCGGGAGATCGCCGACCGGTACGGCGTCACCGTGGTCGGGGACGAGACGCTCGTCGAGCTCAACCTGTCGGACGAGGCCATGCCGCCGGCGTTCGCCGGGGACGGCACGTCGCCGCACGTCGTGTCCGTGGGGTCGGCGTCCAAGGCGTTCTGGGGCGGGCTCCGGGTCGGCTGGGTCCGGGCGCACCCGCAGGTGATCGCGCACCTCGCCCGGGCGCGGCAGTCCGCGGACATCGCGACGGCGGTGCTGGAGCAGCTCGCCGTGGTCGAGCTGCTCGGGCGCCACGAGGAGGTCATGGCCGGCCGGCGGCGCATGCTGCGCGAGCGGCGGGACCTGCTGGTCGGCCGGCTCCAGGAGGCGTTCCCGTGGGACGTGCCGACGCCGCAGGGCGGGCTGTTCTGCTGGGCCGACCTGGGCCGGCCCGTCGCGCAGGCGTTCGCCGCGGCGGCGGCCGCGGAGGGCGCGCTGGTCGCGGCCGGGCCGATCTTCAGCCCCGAGAGCACCGGCGCCGCGTCCCGCGTACGGCTCACCTTCACGCGGTCGCCCGCCGAGCTGGCCGACGCCGTGCCGCGGCTCGTCCGGGCCTGGGCACGGGTGGCGCCGTCGGGCAGGCCGAGGCGCTGAGGGCACTCAGCTGACAACCCCAGCTGACAACCCCAGCCGGCAGCCTCCGGCTGCCGAACCTCAGTGGGTCCGCAGCTCCACACCCGGCGCGGCCTGCGTGCCGTCGTGCAGCAGGCTCGCCTGCACGGCACCGGCGGCCGCGAGCTCGCGCCAGTGCTCGCCGAGCCACTGCTCGGCGTCGTACTGCGCGGTGAAGACGGGCGTGACGGGCTCGGTCAGGCGACGCCCCTCGGCGTCGTCCAGGGCCCACTCCCACTGCGGACGGATCACTCGTACCTCCCACTTGCCGTGGAGCCCGCCGAACGGGTCAGGGCGCGGTTGATCTCCGACGCCCACAGCGGACCCTCGTAGACGAACGACGTGTAGCCCTGGGTCAGGTCGGCGCCCGCGCGCAGGTACGCGCGGACGTCGTCGGCCCGGGTGATGCCGCCCACGCCGATGATGACGGGTCCGGTGCCGAGGCGCTCCCGCAGGCGCGCGACGACCTCGATGCCCCGGCCCAGCAGCGGCGGGCCGGACAGGCCGCCGGGGCCGCGGTCGTGCCCGATGGTGGTGTTGACGGCGACGACGCCGTCCAGGCCCAGCTCCAGCACGAGGTCGGCGACGGCGTCGACGTCGTCGTTCGCGAGGTCGGGCGCGATCTTGACCAGGAGCGGCACGCGCCGCCCGGTGCCGCGGCCGGCGGCCGTGCCGACCGTGGCCTCGTCGGCGGCGGCGCGGACGGCCTCCAGGATGGGCCGCAGCGACTCGGTCGCCTGCAGGTCGCGCAGGCCCGGCGTGTTCGGGGACGAGACGTTGACCACCAGGTAGTCCGCCCAGGGGGCGAGCAGCCGGGCCGACGTCGCGTAGTCGCCGGCCGCGAACTCCGGCGGCGTCACCTTGGACTTGCCGATGTTGGCGCCGACGACGATCGCGCGGCCCGCCGCGGTGCTCCGCAGCGCCCGCAGGCGGTCGGCGGCGGCCGCCGCGCCCTCGTTGTTGAAGCCCATCCGGTTGCGCACGCCGCGCACGTCGAGCTCGCGCCACATGCGCGGCTTCTCGTTGCCGGGCTGCGGGCGGGCGGTGACGGTGCCGATCTCGACGAACCCGAAGCCGAGCATCGTCAGGCCCCGGATCGCGCGGGCGTTCTTGTCGAACCCGCCGGCCAGGCCGAACGGCGCAGGCACCACGCGGCCGAAGAGGCGCACGCTGCCCGGGCCGCCGGCGCGCTGGCCGAGGTACGGGGCCAGCGCCCCCTGCGCGACGTCCCGCAGCACGGGCACCTTGCCGGCGCGCTCGATCAGCGAGAACGCGATCTCGTGCGCCCGCTCCGGATCCATCCGGCGGAAGACGCCGTTGAACAACAACGAGTACGGCCAGCTCATGCGGTCCTCTCCTCGGACGTGCTGCGCGACGTCCGCCACAGCCACCACAGACCGACGAACGGCAGGACCAGCGGCACGTAGCCGTAGCCCTGGCCGAACCCGGACCAGACGGTCGATTCACCGAACACGCCGGGGTCGGCCAGCGACAGGGCGCCGATCGTGACGACGCCCACCGCCTCGATCCCGACGGTGATCCAGGCGGTCACGCGCCAGGCGGGCGTGCCGATCGCGAGCGCGAAGGTCGCGACCACGTACACCGCGGCCGCGAGCGTGGACAGCGTGTAGGCCACGGGGGCCTCGCCGAACTTCACGACGAGCTCGTAGGACGACCGGCCCAGGGCGGCGAACGCCAGGATGCCGTACACGGTCACCAGCACGCGGCCGAAGCCCCGCCCGGTCCGTCGCGCGGCCCTCTTCTCGGTCGGTACCACCGGTTCGGTCGGTTCCGTCGGCTCTGTCATCACGCCCCCATCCAGATCTGCCACATGCGCCACTCCAGGAAGGCCACCGTCAGGGACGCCACGAGCAGCACCACCGAGCTCCACTTCGTGCGCTCGGCGAAGGCCCACGCGGCGGCGACCGGCAGGATCACCAGGGTCGTGGCGAAGTAGCCCCAGAACAGCAGCGGGTCGCTCGCCCCGCCGCCGCCCGCGCCCTGCACGATCGCGACGACACCCTGCACGAGCAGCAGGACCTCGATCGCGGCGCCGCCCCACAGCTGGTTCAGGATCACGGCGCGGTCGCGGGCGACGAACCAGCCGGCCCACCCGGCCAGGGCCGCGCAGAGCGCGACCACGAGGAGCAGGAGGCCAAGGATCACGTCCGCAGACTACCGGGCGGCACCGACCCACCGGCAATCGGATCGCGCGTGACCTGCGCCTCGATGGGCCCGTCCGAGGGCGCTGGGCAGGCCGTTCGCCTGGCCGTCCCCTGCCCGCGGACCGGCGGTCAGAGGTGCGGGATACGATCGGCTGCGTGACCGACGTGACCCTCTCCAGCAAGAATCCCACCGCCGTGAAGGCCGAAGCGCTCGTGGTGGCGACCGCCCAGACGTCGGACGGCGTAGCCGTCGTGTCCGACCAGCTCCCCACCGACCTGCTCACGCAGCTCGAGACGCTCGCCCCGCAGCTCGGCGTCACCGGGGCGCGCGACGAGGTCCGCAAGATCCCGGCCGGCGACAAGCTCGCCGCCGACGTCCTGGTGCTGACCGGACTGGGCGAGCGCACCGAGGACGGCACGTTCACGGCCGAGACCCTGCGCCGTGCCGCGGGCGCCGCGACCCGCGAGCTCGCGGGCCTCGCCTCCGCCGCCATCGCGCTGCCCGCCTCCGACGACGCGGAGATCACCGCCGTCACCGAGGGCGCGCTGCTGGGTGCCTACGCGTTCAACCGCTACCGGACCGCCGGCAAGGCCGCGAAGGCCGGCGCGACCGGCGGAGCGAAGGACGCCAAGGCCACCGGCAAGGACACCGCGAAGAACGGCAAGGACCCGGTCGCCACGATCGAGATCCTCACCCCGCTGCACAAGAACGCGAAGGCCAAGCTGGCCGCCGAGCGCGCCGAGATCCTCGCCGCGGCCGTGCACGCCACGCGCGACCTGGTCAACACCGCGCCCAACGAGCTCTACCCGGCCACCTTCGCCGACGCCGCCAAGGCCGCGGCCAAGGACGTGAAGCACCTCAAGGTGACGGTGCTGGACGACAAGCAGCTCGCCTCGGGCGGCTACGGCGGGCTCACCGCCGTGGGCCAGGGCTCGTCGCGCGGCCCGCGCCTCGTCAAGGTCGCCTACACGCCGGCCAAGCCGACCGCGAAGGTGGCGCTCGTGGGCAAGGGCATCACGTTCGACTCCGGCGGCATCTCGATCAAGCCGGCCGCCGGCATGGAGGCCATGAAGTCCGACATGGCCGGCGCCGCCGCCGTCCTGTCCACGGTGGTCGCCGCGGCCAAGCTGAACCTGCCGGTCGCCGTCACGGGCTACCTCTGCCTCGCGGAGAACATGCCGGGCGGCAACGCGCAGCGCCCCGCCGACGTCATCACCATCTACGGCGGCAAGACCGTCGAGGTGCTGAACACCGACGCCGAGGGCCGCATCGTCATGGCCGACGGCCTGGTCTCCGCCGTCGAGGACGGCCACGACGTGGTGCTCGACATCGCGACGCTCACGGGCGCGCAGATGGTGGCGCTCGGCAACCGCACGTCCGCCGTCATGGGCACCGACGAGGTGCGCGACGAGGTCAAGGCCGCCGCCGACGCCTCGGGCGAGCTGTTCTGGCCGATGCCGCTCCCCGAGGAGCTCAAGGCCAACATCAAGTCCAAGGTGGCCGACGTCGCCAACTCCGGCCCGCGGTGGGGCGGCATGCTCAACGCCGGCCTGTTCCTGCAGACCTTCGTGGGCGACCACCCGTGGGCCCACCTGGACATCGCCGGGCCGGCCTTCAACGAGGGCGGCGCGCACGGCTACACCTCCGGCGGAGGCACCGGCGTCGGCGTGCGCACGCTGCTGAGCTTCGTCGAGGGCCGCGCGGCGGCCGCGGCGGCTCTCCCCGCGAAGTAGAGCTCAGGCGAAGTAGAACTCAGGCGAAGTAGAACCGTGGCGAAGTAGAACCGTGGCGAAGTAGAACCGTGGCGAGATAGAACTCTGGCGAAGCAGCAGCTGCTGCTTCGCC
>NZ_JBHVEG010000230.1:0-8404 GCF_042802395.1 Promicromonospora sp. NPDC057488 | reverse complement strand
AGCCTGTCGAGACCGGTCCTGGTCTCGACAGGCTCGACCGGCGGTGGGCGCCGTCTCCGGCGCGCCCCGCCTGCTTCACCCGCCCACGCTCGGCATGATGGGCCGGTGTCCTCAGCACTGGCCCATCCGTCGTTCCGCGAGAACCACCCCGGCCCGCCGCCCGCCGCGGTCGAGACCGGCCGGCTCGACCGTGCGCTGCGGGACTACCTCGCGCACCTGAGCGTGGAGCGGGGCCTCTCGGCCAACACCGTCGCGGCCTACCGGCGCGACCTCGTGCGGTACGTGGCCTACCTCGACACGGCGGGCCGCGGCGGCCTGTCCGGGGTGACGGAGTCCGACGTCACCTCCTTCGTCGAGTCGGTGCGCCAGGGGACCGACGGCGGCCGGCCGCTGTCGCCGTCGTCCACCGCCCGGGCGCTCGCCGCGGTGCGCGGCTGGCACCGGTTCGCGCAGGCCGAGGGCCTCGCCGTGGACGACCCGTCCGCCGAGGTGCGCGCCCCCACGCAGATGCGGCGGCTGCCGCACGCCCTGTCCGTCGACGACGTCGCCGGGCTGCTCGACGCCGCGGGCACCGGCGACGGGCCGCTGCCGCTGCGGGACCGGGCGCTGCTGGAGCTGCTGTACGCCACGGGCGCGCGGATCTCCGAGATCGTGGGCCTCGACGTCGACGGCGTGGGGGACAGCACCGCCGTCCGGCTGCTCGGCAAGGGGTCCAAGGAACGGGTGGTGCCCGTCGGCTCGTTCGCCCGCGACGCCCTGGAGGCCTACCTCGTGCGGGCGCGCCCGGCGCTGGCCGCGGCCGGCCGGGGCACGCCCGCCCTGTTCCTCAACACGCGCGGCGCGCGCATGTCGCGGCAGACCGCCTGGGCCGCGCTGCAGGCCTCCGCCGGCCGGGCCGGGCTCACGGAGCACGTCTCGCCGCACACCCTGCGGCACTCGTTCGCGACCCACCTGCTGTCCGGCGGGGCCGACGTCCGCGTGGTGCAGGAGCTCCTGGGGCACGCCTCGGTCACGACCACGCAGATCTACACGATGGTCACCCCCGACGCCCTGCGCGAGGTCTACGCCGCCGCCCACCCCCGGGCGCGCTGACCGAAGGACGCCACGCCGGGGCTCCGAGCCGGGCAGTGCCCACACTCTGGTATAGCGTGGCGGGCGTGAGCGAGGCACCCAGCCCGGAGGGAGCGAGCACGATGACCGACATTCTTCTCGGCAAGACGGTCGTCGGCGCACCCAACGACTCGGAGATCGTGCGCGACGTGGTGGGGCGGGTCATGCCGGACCTGCCCGAGCCGGCGCCCCTGGCGAGCCACGGACCGGCGCGCATCATCGCGATGTGCAACCAGAAGGGCGGGGTGGGCAAGACCACGACCACGATCAACCTCGGCGCGTGCCTGGCCGAGTACGGCCGCAAGGTGCTGCTGGTCGACTTCGACCCGCAGGGCGCCGCGTCGGTCGGCATCGGGGTCAACCCGCACGAGCTCGACCTGACGATCTACAACCTGCTCATGGAGCGGGGCGTGGACGTCCAGGACGTGCTGATCCCGTCGGGCATCGAGAACCTCGACGTGCTGCCCGCGAACATCGACCTGTCGGCCGCGGAGGTGCAGCTCGTGGGCGAGGTCGCCCGGGAGTCGGTGCTGGCCCGCGCCCTGCGCCCGGTGATCGACGACTACGACGTGATCCTCATCGACTGCCAGCCGAGCCTCGGCCTGCTCACCGTGAACGCCCTGACGGCGGCGCACGGCGTACTGATCCCGCTGGAGTGCGAGTTCTTCGCGCTGCGCGGCGTCGCGCTGCTGGTGGAGACCATCGAGAAGGTGCGGGACCGGCTCAACCCGGCCCTCGAGATCGACGGTATCCTCCCGACCATGTACGATTCGCGCACCCTCCACTCCCGGGAGGTCGTGGCCCGGGTGCACGAAGCCTTCGGCGACACGCTGCTGCACTCGATCATCGGGCGCACGGTCAAGTTCCCCGACGCCACCGTCGCCGCCGAGCCCATCACCGCGTACGCGCCGGGGCACCCCGGCGCCGCCGCGTACCGTCAGCTCGCCCGGGAG
This sequence comes from Promicromonospora sp. NPDC057488, assembly GCF_042802395.1. NCBI lineage: Bacteria > Bacillati > Actinomycetota > Actinomycetes > Micrococcales > Promicromonosporaceae > Promicromonospora > Promicromonospora sp. NPDC057488. The sequence goes on along the minus strand of NZ_JBHVEG010000230.1, from coordinate 6,341 downwards.
CTCGTGGCCCGTGGCGACGCTGCCTGACGCCGGGGTGCTCTCGACCGAGGCGCCGTCGTCGGAGCAGGCACCCGCGACGCCTGGGGAGCAGCCCGCCGAGCGGCCGTCGTCGCGCATGTTCCAGGTGCGGCTGCACAACTTCGAGGGTCCGTTCGACCTCCTGCTGTCGCTCATCGCCAAGCACCAGATGGACGTCACCGAGGTGGCGCTCGCGGTCGTGACCGACGAGTTTGTGGCGCACATCCGCGAGGCGGAGCGGGCCTCCCGCGAGGCCGCCGAGCGCGGCGAGGTGCACGAGTCGTGGGACCTCGGCGTCGCCAGCGAGTTCCTGGTCATCGCCGCGACGCTCCTGGACCTCAAGGCCGCGCGCCTCCTGCCCGGCGTCGTCGACGAGGACGCCGAGGACCTGGAGCTGCTCGAGGCCCGCGACCTGCTGTTCGCCCGCCTCCTGCAGTACCGCGCGTACAAGGAGGTCTCCAAGGTCCTCGCGGACCAGATGGCGTCGTCCGGCCGGCGGGTGCCGCGCCTGGCGCCGCTGGAGCCGCACCTGGCCGCGATCCTGCCGGAGCTGGTCTGGGACACGACGCCGGAGCGGCTGGCCGAGCTCGCCGCGAAGGTGCTCGCCCCGAAGCCGCCGCCGGTGGTCGGGCTGGCGCACCTGCACGGCTCCGCGGTCAGCGTGCGCGAGGAGGCCGGCGTGATCGTCAGGCGCCTGCGCACCGAGCGCTCGGTGACGTTCCGGTCGCTCACGGCCGGTACGGAGCGCTTGGTGACCGTGGCCCGGTTCCTGGCGCTGCTGGAGCTGTTCCGCGACGCCCTGGTCGGGTTCGAGCAGGTCAGCCCGCTGGGCGAGCTGACGGTGCGGTGGACCGCCGGGCCCGACGACGGCGGCAAGTACCTCGACCCGGCGGCCGGCCCGAGCGAGTTCGACGAGGACGACGTCCCGGCGCCTGCGGAGTCGGAGTCCGACACCTCGGCGACCGGCACCGCGGCGGCCGAGGACACCACAGCAGACGCGACAGCGGCGCACGCGGACCTCGTGCGGCCCGGAACGGAGGCGACGGCATGACCGTCGAGGAACAGGCCCCGCAGGCCGAGCTGGACGCCGCGCCCGACGCCGTCGCGACCCCCGCCCCCGAGGAGCCGGTGCTCGTCGACGTGCACACGCTCCCCGGCGGCGCGCACGCGGCGGTCGAGGCGGTGCTCATGGTGGCCGACGCGCCGATCGGCGCGGACCGGATCGCGGCCGCGCTGAACCTGACCCAGGACGAGACCGACGACATCCTGCACGAGCTGGCCGACGAGTACGCCGGGCACCTCGGCTCGCGTCCGCGCGGGTTCGAGCTGCGCCGCACGGTCGACGGCTGGCGCATCTACTCCTCGACCGCGCACGCCGACCCCGTGGGGCGCTTCGTGCTGGACGGCCAGTCGGCCAAGCTGAGCCAGGCCGCGCTGGAGACGCTCGCCGTGATCGCGTACCGTCAGCCGGTGACGCGTGGCCAGATGAGCGCGGTGCGTGGCGTGAGCGTCGACGGCGTGGTGCGCACCCTGCTGACCCGCGGGCTGATCGCCGAGATCGGCCAGGACCCCAGCTCGGGTGCGGTTCTGTTCGGAACCACGGGATACTTCTTGGAGCGGATGGACTTCTCGTCGCTCGACGAGCTGCCCCCGCTGGCGCCGCACCTGCCGGACCTGGACATGATCGACGGCCTCGACGGGCTGGACTCCTAGTCCTGCCCGAGGCCCGCGAACCTGCCACGCGTGCGCCCCTTTCCCGTAGATCTTCCGACGTATCGAGAGACGAATCATGAGCAACGAACGCCGCGGCGGGAGCCGCCGCGACTCCGGTGACGGCCAGCAGCCGCGCCGTCCTTCCCGTTCCGGCAAGCCGGGCGGCAAGCAGGGCGGTCAGAACTTCCGTGGGGGCAGCTCCGCGAAGAGCCGCGCCCAGGCCAACGCGCCGCGCCGTCGGCCCGCCAAGCCCACCGAACCGGCCCGTGACGTCCACGTCGAGGACGGCGTGCGCCTGCAGAAGGTGCTCGCGCAGGCGGGGCTGGGCTCGCGCCGCGCGTCGGAGGAGCTGATCGCGAACGGGCGCGTCGAGGTGGACGGGCAGATCGTCACCGAGCTGGGCGTGCGGGTCGACCCGGCCACCGCCGTCATCCACGTGGACGGGCTGCGCATCCAGCTCGACCAGAACAAGGTGACGATCGCGCTGAACAAGCCGCTCGGCGTAGTCTCCACGATGGACGACCCCAAGGGCCGCCCGACGGTCGCCGACCTCATCAAGAACCGCGAGGAGCGCCTGTTCCACGTGGGCCGGCTCGACGCGGACAGCGAGGGCCTGCTGCTCCTGACGAACGACGGCGAGCTCGCCAACCGTCTGTCGCACCCGAAGTATCAGATCGCCAAGACCTACCTGGTCACGGTCGAGGGCGAGGTCTACCCGCGCGTCGGCCGCGAGCTGCTGAAGGGCGTGGAGCTGGACGACGGCGTCGCCAAGATGGACGCCGTGCACGTGCTCCAGCAGATCGACGGCTTCGCGATGCTGGAGGTCGTGCTGCACGAGGGCCGCAACCGCATCGTGCGCCGGATGTTCGACGCCGTCGGGCACCCCGTCACGCGGCTGGTGCGCACCCGGATCGGCCCCATCCCCCTGGGCGACCTGAAGGCCGGCCGCACCCGGGTGCTGGGCCGCACGGAGCTCGGCACCCTGATGAACGCCGTCGACCTGTAGCCTCTCGGGCCGAGCACCACTCCACTCAACGAAAGCGAGCAATCTGTGACCAGCCCCGTAGTGATCGCCATCGACGGGCCGTCGGGCTCCGGCAAGTCGAGCGTGTCGAAGGCGGTCGCCGCGCGGCTCGGCCTGGCCTACCTCGACACGGGGGCCATGTACCGGGCGGCCACGGTGTGGAGCATGGAGACGGCGGACCTGGCCGACGCCGCGGCCGTCACCGCCGCGGTGAACGTGATGCCGCTGGTCATGGGGCTGGACCCGCAGGCGCCGGGCGTCGAGCTGGACGGCCGCGACGTGGCCGAGGTCATCCGCACCACCGAGGTCACCACGAACGTCTCGAAGGTGGCGTCCAACCTGGACGTGCGCGCCGAGCTCAAGCGGCTCCAGCGCGCGATCATCGACCAGGAGTCGGGTCCGGCGGCCGTGCACTCCGCCGGCCGGGGGATCGTGGCCGAGGGCCGCGACATCACCACGGTCGTCGCGCCCGACGCCGACGTCCGCGTGCTGCTCACCGCCTCGGAGGAGGCGCGGCTGCGGCGCCGGTCGCTGGAGGTGCACGGGGCCGCGGACGCGAGCGCGGTGGAGGCCACGAAGGACCAGATCCTGCGCCGCGACCAGGACGACGCCAAGGTGACGCAGTTCCTCGTCGCAGCGGACGGCGTGGTGACGGTGGACTCCAGCGACCTCGACTTCGAGCAGACGGTCGACGCGGTGCTCGCCGTGGTCGCGCAGGCTCAGGCGGCGGCCAGCACGGTCTGACGGCGCGGTGGGGTAGGTCATATGCCCGCGAGTCGGCCGGAGCGGGTCGGGCCTGCGACAATGGGCGCATGACCCACGACTCCTCTGCATCCGAGGCTGCCCTGAACCCGGCGGCCGGAGACGATGCTGCCCTGGACGACGCCGCCACCGTCGCACCCGACCTCGACCTCACCGAGACCGAGGACGACGTCGCGCGCGAGCGCGCCCTGCGCGTCGGCCTCGAGGAGTTCGAGCTCGACGAGGAGGACCAGGCGCTCCTGGACTCCGAGTGGTCCGACGACGAGTCCGAGGCTGAGCAGATCCTGCCGGTGCTCGCGATCATCGGCCGCCCGAACGTCGGCAAGTCGACCCTGGTCAACCGCATCCTCGGCCGCCGCGAGGCGGTCGTGGAGGACAAGCCGGGCGTGACGCGCGACCGCGTGTCGTACCCGGCCGAGTGGGCCGGCCGCCGGTTCATGCTCGTGGACACGGGCGGCTGGGAGGTCGACGTCGCGGGCATCGAGTCAAAGGTGGCCGAGCAGGCCGAGGTCGCCATCTCCCTGGCGGACGCCGTGGTCTTCGTGGTCGACGCCGCCGTGGGCGCCACGGCCACGGACGAGCGGGTCGTCGAGCTGCTGCGCCGCTCCGGCAAGCCGGTCGTGCTGTGCGCCAACAAGGTGGACGGCGCCTCGGGCGAGGCGGACGCCACGTACCTGTGGGCCCTGGGCCTGGGGGAGCCGTTCCCGGTCTCGGCCCTGCACGGCCGCGGCACGGGCGACCTGCTCGACGCCGCCGTCAAGGCGCTGCCCACGAAGTCGGCGCACGGCACGCTGCGGCCCGCGGGCCCGCGCCGCGTGGCGCTCGTCGGCCGGCCGAACGTCGGCAAGTCGTCGCTGCTGAACAAGATCGCCGGCTCCGAGCGGGTCGTGGTCGACGAGGTCGCGGGCACGACGCGTGACCCGGTCGACGAGCTGATCGAGCTGCGCGGCATCCCGTACTGGTTCGTCGACACGGCCGGTATCCGCCGTCGGGTGCACCAGACCAAGGGCGCCGACTTCTACGCGTCGCTGCGTACCGCGGCCGCCATCGACAAGGCCGAGATCGGCGTGGTGCTGGTGGACGCCTCCGCACCGCTGACGGAGCAGGACATCCGCGTGATCCAGCAGGTCGTGGACTCCGGCCGCGCGCTGGCGATCGCGTACAACAAGTGGGACCTCATGGACGAGGACCGTCGGCCCTACCTCGAGCGCGAGATCGAGAAGGAGCTGGTGCAGATCCAGTGGGCGCCGCGGGTGAACCTGTCGGCTCGTACCGGCTGGCACAGCGAGCGCCTGGTCCCGGCGATCGAGCGGTCGCTGGCGTCGTGGGACCGTCGTATCCCGACGGGCAAGCTCAACTCGTTCCTGGGCGAGCTCGTGGCCGCGCACCCGCACCCGCTGCGGGGCGGCAAGCAGTCGCGCATCCTGTTCGCGACGCAGGCCTCGACGCGTCCGCCGCGGTTCGTCATCTTCGCCACGGGGTTCATCGAGGCCGGCTACCGCCGGTTCATCGAGCGTCGCCTGCGTGAGACGTTCGGCTTCGAGGGCACGCCGATCGAGATCTCGGTGCGGGTGCGGGAGAAGCGCCGCCGCTGACGGCGTTCCGGCGGCGCGGCACGCCGGGCCGATGCCTACATCGGGGCCGGATCGCGGTACCTTCGGGTCGTGCTTCCGGCCAGTATCCCCAGCCCTGACCCGGTGTGGTCCCAGTTCAGCCTGGGCCCCCTCACCATCCACACCTACGCCCTCTGTCTGCTGGCGGGCATCGTCGCCGCCGCGTGGATCACGGACCGGCGGCTCCGCGCGCGCGGAGCCGCCCCCGGGATAGCGATCGACATCGCGATGTGGGCGGTGCCGATCGGCATCGTCGGCGCCCGGATCTACCACGTGCTCACGCACCTCGGGGACTTCACCGGCCCCGGTGTGGACCCCTGGGCCTGGGTGCGGATCTGGGAGGGCGGTAACGCCCTGTTCGGTTCGCTGCTGGGCGGCGCGCTCGGCGTCTGGATCGGCTGCCGTATCTCCGGCCTGCGCTTCTGGTCGTTCGCCGACGCGCTCGCGCCCGGCCTGCTGGTGGCCCAGGCGATCGGCCGCCTCGGCAACTATGTGAACCAGGAGCTGTTCGGCCTGCCGACCACGCTGCCGTGGGGCCTGGAGATCCGCTCCGACGCGCCGATGTTCCCCACCGGCACGCCCGAGGGCACCCTGTTCCATCCGCTGTTCCTGTACGAGATGATCTGGAACCTCATCGGCGTGGCGGTGCTGCTGTTCATCGAGCGCCGCGTGGTGCGCCGGAACGACGCGCTCCTGGCGGACGGCGGAACCCCCGGGCCCGGCCTGCGCTGGGGCCGCATGTTCGGCCTCTACCTGATCTGGTACGGCCTGGGCCGCAGCTGGCTCGAGTCCATCCGGATCGACCCGACGAGCGACGCGCCGCTGGGCGTCCCCGCGAACATCTGGACGTCGGGCATCGCGATCCTGCTGGGCATCGGCATCCTCGTGGTGCAGGGGCGGCGGCACCCGGAGGCGGAGCCGTCCGTCTACATGCCCGGCCGCGAGCCGGAGGACGAGGACGCCGAGGCGGGCGCCGCGGGTGCCGCGGCCAAGAAGCCTGCGGGCTCGGACAAGGCCGAGGACGGCGCGGACGCCGACGGCGCGGACGCGAGCCCGGTGGATCCGGCGGGTAGCAGGTAACCCTGGTCGTGCTGGATCGGGCGCCGCGAGCGGTCCGGGCGAGCAGCCCGGGCCTGCTGCGAGGCACGGTCGGCGGCGCGGGGTAAGACCGACTCAGCGGGGAGGGTAACGGAGAGGTAGCACTGCTACCT
>NZ_JBHVEG010000229.1:0-8434 GCF_042802395.1 Promicromonospora sp. NPDC057488 | reverse complement strand
GCTTTGACGAGTGTCAAAGCGAAGAAACTTAGGCCTCAAAGGAGAGCTGGCCGACGGCGGAACGCGCCGCCCGCACGACGCCCGCGACGCACCCGGCCAGCCCCAAAACCCCCGGCCGCACCGACTCGCCGCCGGAGTATCGTGAGGAGTGGACGAGCCCGGGACGCCTCTGCCCGGGACTGGTCCTGAACCTTCTTGAGAGGTAGGCGTCATGACGACGTCGAACGCCGCCCCGCCGGCTGACTGCTCCTGGCGAGGACTCCGCGGAGCATCCTGATGAGCACCTGGGCCTGGATCCTGATCGTGATCGGCGTCCTCGTCGTGATCGGCCTCGCGATGGCGATCAAGATCGTCAAGCAGTACGAGAAGGGCGTGCTCTTCCGGTTCGGCCGGCTCAAGGGCACCCGCGAGCCGGGCCTTCGGGTCATCATCCCGGTGGTCGACGTGCTGCACCGGATCTCCTTGCGGATCGTCACGATGCCGATCCAGTCCCAGGGCATCATCACCAAGGACAACGTCAGCGTCGACGTGGCCGCCGTCGCCTACTTCCGGGTGGTCGACGCCGTGAAGTCCGTGATCGAGATCGAGAACGTCACCGCGGCCATCAACCAGATCGCCCAGACCACGCTGCGGAACGTCGTCGGGCAGCACGCGCTGGACGAGATCCTGGCGGAGACCGACCGGATCAACGACGCCATCCGCCTGATCCTCGACCGCACGACCACCGGGTGGGGCCTCCGGATCACGCTGGTCGAGCTCCGGGACATCCAGCTGCCCGAGACCATGAAACGCGCCATGGCACGTCAGGCCGAGGCCGAGCGGGAGAAGCGCGCGAAGATCATCAACGCCGAGGGCGAGCAGCTCGCCGCCACGAGGCTGGGCGACGCCTCCGACATCATGATGGTGCACCCGCTGGCGTTGCAGCTGCGCAACCTGCAGACGCTGGTCGAGCTCGGCGTCGACCGGAATACCACGGTCGTGTTCCCCGCGCCGCTGATGAGCACCATCGGCGAGCTCGGCAACTTCCTGGCCCGCGAGGAGTCGGCCGCGGCGGCGAAAGCACCGGCCGGCCGCGCCGACGACGACGCCACCCCGGCGCACGGGCAGGGGTAGCACCCGGAGCGCAGGCGACGCCCGGCCTCACGCCGGCGGGCGCCACGCCCCCTCGGGCAGCGGCGGCGGGCCCGTGGCCTCGTTGGGCGAGCACAGGGGCAGCCGGTCGCCGAAGTACCGCAGGATCACGGCACCGATCACGCCGGACAGGATCGAGCCCACCAGGATGCCGACCTTGGCCTCGTTGATCAGCGCCTCGTCGTCGAACGCGAGCTCGCTGACGAACAGCGCGATGGTGAAGCCGATGCCGCACAGGAACGCGCCGCCCGCGAGGTGCCCGTAGCGCACCCGGCCCGGCAGCGTCCCCAGCCCGGTGACCAGCGCGATCATCGCCCCCGCGAAGACACCTATCCCCTTGCCGAGCACCAGGCCCACCAGCACGCCGAGCGTGACGGGGCTCGAGACGGCGGCGCTGATCGACTCGCCGGACAGCACCACACCCGCGTTGGCCAGGCCGAACACCGGCACCACCACGTACGAGCTCAGGGGGTGCAGCGCATCGAGCAGGCGGTCGCTGGTCGGCACCGCCGACTGCGCGGCCCGCACCGCGAGACGGGAGCGGGCAGGGTCCAGCTCCTCCATGAGGGCACGCCCGTAGAAGCCGAAGTGGAGGCGCGCCTCGTCGTCGTTCCCACGCCGGGCCGTGGGCACCGCGAGGCCCACCACCACGCCCGCGAGGGTGGGGTGCAGCCCGGACTCCAGCACGACGACCCACAGGACCGCGCCCACGATCAGGTACGGCGCGATCTGCCAGATGCCGATCCAGCGCATGGCGAACAGGACGACGGCGAGCACGGCCGCGAGCACCAGCGCCCCGACCATGAGCGCGTCGGAGTAGAAGATGCCGAGCAGGGCGATGGCGCCGATGTCGTCGAAGATCGCCAGCGTCAGCAGGAAGATCCGCAGCTGGTCCGGGCAGCGGGGCCCGACCAGGGCGAGCACGCCGATCACGAACGCCGTGTCGGTGGACATCGGCAGGCCCCAGCCGGCGGCGTCGGGCCCGGACGGGTTGATCAGCAGGTACATCCCGATCGGGACCACCAGCCCGCCGATCGCACCGAACAGCGGCACGGACGCGGCACGGAAGCTGCGCAGCTCGCCGACCGTCAGCTCCCGGTTGACCTCGACGCCCACCACCAGGAAGAACACGGCCATGAGGAAGTCGTTGACCCAGTGGTGCAGCGACAGGTGCAGCTCCCACGTGCCGACCGTGAGGTTGATCGGTGTGTCCCACAGGGCCTCGTACGAGCCGCCCGCCATGTTCGCCCAGACCAGCGCGATCGCCGACGCCGCGAGCAGCAGCGTCGCACCCCCGCCCTCGGTCGCGAAGTAGCTGCGCAACCCCGGGGAGAGACGCGGATACGGGATGTCGACCCGAGGCCTGGGTCCTGGTCGGGTGGGTACTCCCGTAGGGATCCGGTCTGCCACGGGTCAAGGATAGAAGACGCCGACGGCGTCAGCCGATCGCCCGCGTCGCGGCCAGGGTGCCGAGCAGCGCCAGCCCCTCCGCCGACGGCGATCCGGCCGCCGCGTGGTACACGACCAGCTCCTGGCCCGCCGCGCCCCGCACGTCGAAGACGTGCACCCGCAGCTCCAGGTGCCCCACCTCGGGGTGCGCGAACCGCTTGGTGTCCAGCCGCTTGCCCCGGGCGTCGTTGCGGTCCCACAGCTCCGCGAACTCGGGACTCTTGACGCGCAGCTCGTCGACCACCGCGCGGATCCGCGGGTCCCCGGGCGTGCGCCCGTCGGCGAGCCGGAGCCCGGCCACGGTGTTCTCCGCGACGAGGTGCCAGTCCGGGTAGAAGGTGCGCGCGCGGGGGTCGAGGAAGGTCGCCCGCGTCAGGTTCCGCGAGAACGGGAAACCGCCGAAGAGCGCCTCGGCGAGCGGGTTGCTCGCCAGCACGTCGAAGGCGCGCCCGAAGACGAGCGCGGGGCTGCCGGTCCACGAGAGCATGAGCTCCAGGAGGGCGTCGTCCGCCTCCTCGGACGGCGCGGGCGGCACCGGCCGGGGGCTCAGGCCGGCGAGGCGGTAGAGGTGCTGCCGGCCGTCGTCGTCCAGGCGGAGCACCTCGCCCAGGGAGTCGAGCACCTGCGGCGACGGGCTCGTCTCGCGCCCCTGCTCCAGGCGCACGTAGTAGTCCACGCTCACCCCGGTCAGCATCGCCACCTCCTCGCGGCGCAGCCCGGCCACGCGGCGTCGACCGTAGACCGGCAGCCCGAGCGCCTCGGGCGTGAGCCGGTCGCGCCGGCCGCGCAGGTAGTCGCCGAGCGGGGAGGAGGTCATGCCCAGACGGTACGACGCGCGCCTTCCCCTATCCAGGGTGTGCCGCACCCAGGTGGACGGCGCCCTTCCTGGGACCTGGGCGGTGTCCGAGCCTGGAGCCATGACAACGACCAACACACCCAAGACCGTGCTGGTGACCGGTGCGAGCAGCGGCATCGGCGAGGCCACCGCCGTGCGGCTCGCCGCGGAGGGCCACGTCGTGGTGCTCGGCGCCCGCCGCACGGACCGCCTGGCGGCGGTCACCGAGCGCATCCGTGCGGACGGCGGACGAGCGAGCGCCCTGCCCCTGGACGTGACCGACGCCGACGGCGTGCGCACCGCCGTCGATGCCGTGGTGCGCGAGCACGGCCGCATCGACGTCATCGTGAACAACGCCGGCGTCATGCCGCTGTCCCGGCTCGACGCGCTCCTGCTGGACGAGTGGGACCGCATGATCGACGTCAACGTGCGCGGCCTGCTGCACGGCATCGCCGCGGTGCTCCCGCACTTCCGGCGGCAGGGCGGCGGGCACGTCGTGACGGTCGCGTCGGTCGGGGCGCACGAGGTCTACCCGACGTCGGCGGTGTACTCGGCCACGAAGTTCGCGGCCTGGGCGATCACCGAGGGGCTGCGCATGGAGTCCGACCCGAGCATCCGGGCCACCACGATCACGCCCGGGACGGTCGAGAGCGAGCTCGCCGAGCACATCTCCGACCCGGAGGCGCAGACCTACATGAGGTCGTTCCGCCGCAACCTCATCCCGGCGGACGCGATCGCCCGGGCGATCTCGTTCGCCATGGCCCAGCCCGCGGACGTCGACGTGAACGAGATCGTCGTCCGCCCGGCGGCACAGCGCTAGGGCCGCCGGTCAGGGGACCGCGTGCATGCCCCGGTAGTTCGCGCGGAACAGCCGCTCGCCCGCCACGCGCAGCAGCCCGTTGCGCGCGGCGGGGTGCAGGCCGCGCGTCCGGTCGCGGCGGCGGGTCTGCTCCTGGACCTGCTCGACGCGCGGCCGCCGGCGCTCCTCGTACTCCCGCAGGGCGTCGGGCACCGAGGCGGCCCGGCCCAGGACGTCCGCCAGCACCAGGGCGTCCTCGAAGGCCATCGCCGCGCCCTGCGCCATGCTGGGCGTCGTCGCGTGGGCCGCGTCGCCGACCAGCAGCACCGGCCCCCGGCTCCACGGGGCGAGGGAGACCTCCTCGATCGGCCCGCTGTGCGCCACGGTCGCCGCGGCGACCAGCTCCGCGACGGGTGCGCCGAACCGGGCGACGAGCCCGTCCAGGCCGGCGTCGGCGTCGTCCGCACTCACGTCCACGTAGTGGTAGACCAGGTCCGGGCCGATCGGGAAGGTCAGGAACGTGACCCCGCGGCCGAGCCGGACCGACCACACCGCCTCGGTGTCCCCGCGCGGGCCGAGGAGCCGCCACGCGTGCAGCCCCGAGGGCCGCAGCCCGGCGTCCCCGAACACGAGGCGGCGCACCGTCGAGTGCGCGCCGTCGGCACCGACGACCAGGTCGTAGCGGCCGGAGGTGCCGTCGTCGAAGGTCACGTCGGCCTCCGGCCCGTCCGGCACGATCGACCCCGGGCCGACGCCCCAGCGGATCTCGACGTGCCCGGCCCCGTCGAGCAGCGCGGCGTGAAGCGCCGCGCGGTGGGTCGCGACGGTCGGCGCGATGCCCTGCCACACGCTGTCCGTGCCCACCTCGTACAGCACGCGGCCGCGGTGGTCCGCCACCTCCTGGCGAGCGATCGGCACGGCCGAGCCCAGGACGGCGTCCTCGAGGCCCAGCAGGCGCAGCCCGCGGACGGCGTTGGCGGGCAGGAAGATGCCCGCCCCGCCCACGGCCGGGGCGGCGGCCCGGTCGACCACCTCGACCCCCGCGCCCGACCCGCGCAGGGCCCGCGCGACGGCGAGCCCGGCGACGCCCGCGCCCACCACGAGAACCCGCCGGCCGTCGAGAGCGGGACGACGCGCGCTCACGCGGCGGCCGCCGGGGCGCCGAGCAGCGGCTCGAGCGTCGTGTCCAGCGTGGTCTCCAGGTAGGAGAGGCGCCCGGTGGCGCGCAGCAGCACGACCCCGCCCTGGACGGCGGTGAGGATGCTCCGGGCCGTGTCGCGCACCGGCAGGTCGGGCCGTGCGGCCCCGGTCACGATCAGGGCCTGGACGCCGGCCATCAGCGCTCCCTCCCAGCGGTCGTAGAGGTCGTCGACGATGTTGCGGGCCTCCGGGGAGGAGCTGCCCAGCTCGGAGGTCAGCGACCCCATGGGGCACCGCTCGCCGAGCTCGACGTAGTGCCGCAGGACGGCGGCGCGCCACGCGCGCCAGCTCTCCGGTGTCGACAGGTCGTCGAGGTAGGGGCGCTGGGCCTCCATGACCTGTTCCGCCTCGTAGCTCGTCACCGCCACCAGCAGCCCGGCACGGCCGTCCGGGAAGTAGTGGAAGAGCTGGCTCTTGCTCGTCGACGTCGCCCGCAGCACCTGGTCCAGGTTGGTCTCCGCCGCGCCCTGCTCGCGCATCAGCAGCGCGGCGCCCGAGACCAGACGCTCCCTCGTGGCGGCGCCCCTCGCCGTCGTCCGCATGGTCATGTCCTCAGGCTAGTGGGATCGGGGACAACTGGACGCCACGGTCCAGCCCTGTCCGGGCAGCGGACCGTGGCGTCCGCGCTCAGCGGAGCGGCCGGAACGTCGCGCGGATGTCCTCGACGACCGCCTCGGGGTTCTCCCACGGCGTGAAGTGCCCGCCGTGCTCGTGCGCCTTCAGGTAGGTCGGGTTGTACCAGGGCTTCTCGGCGGGGTCGTCCAGGAACGCCTGGACCCGCTGCGCGGTGCTCACCCCGGGCGGGTTCTCGTTGCCGAGGAAGGTGAGCCCGGTGGGCGCCTCGATGATCGGGGTGCGGTCGTGCGACGGCGTCCACGGGTACCGGTTCGCGTTGACGTAGGAGCGGATCGAGCTGGTGATCGAGTTCGTGACCCACCAGATCGTCGCGTTCGTGATCAGGTGCTCGCGGGGGAACACGCTCTCGACGTCGCCGTTGGACTCGCTCCACTTGGTCCACCGGCGCAGGATCCAGGACAGCATCCCGACGGGCGAGTCGGCGAGCCCGTAGGCGAGGTTCTGGTTGTCGAGGATGTGTACCGCGACGTGCGACGCGTACCGGTCCTGGAAGGTGAGGATGCCGTCCCGCACCTCGTCGGACGCGCCGGCCGGCACCTTCGCGCCGCCCGTCAGGTCCCACGGCCGCTCACCCTGGAACAGGTCGAGGTGGATCGCGTGGCCGAGCCAGATGCCGTACAGGTCCTTCGCGTACTTGTGGCCGAGCTGGCTCGTGACCAGGGCGCCGTAGTCGGCTCCGGCGGCGGCGTACTTCTCGTGGCCGAGGTGCTCGGTCATCAGCTTGTGCCAGAGCTCCGCCATCTTCCAGAAGTTCATGTCCGGGCGGCCCGCCGGGGTCGAGAACCCGAAGCCCGCCAGCGAGGGCACGATGACGTCGAACGCGTCGGCCGGGTCGCCGCCATGTGCCGCGGGGTCGGTGAGCGGCCCGATCACCTTGGACCACTCGCGGTAGCTCCAGGGCCAGCCGTGGCTCATGACCAGCGGGATCGGCGCCGGCCCCACGCCGTCCTCCTTCACGAAGTGGATCGGCGTGCCGTCGACCGTGACGCGGTACTGGTTCGCCTCGTTCAGCGCGCGCTCGGCCGCCCGCCAGTCGAACTCGTCGAGCCAGTACGCGACGAGCTCCTTCAGGTACTCCTGGCTGGTGCCGTAGTAGCCGTCGCTCTCGTCGATGTCGGCGGGCCAGCGCGTGTCGCGCAGGCGGTCCTTGAGGTCGTCGATCGTCTCCTGGGGGATCGAGACGCTGAACCGATGGCGCTCGAGGTCGGTGTTCTCGGTGGCGGACATGGTGCTGCTCCTTCGGGGGTCGGGGGCCGGCGAGCTCGTCATGCGAACTCCAGCCGGGTGCGGGTCTGGGTGCGGGTGGCGATGAGCCACCGGCCGCCGACCCTGCGATAGGTGACGTGGTAGTGGCCCCAGCCGCGCATGGTGCGGAACGGCGGCAGGGTGTCTCCCGGGGATGGCGCCGGGACGGCGCTCTCGCCCCGGAAGATGAGGTCCGCCATCGCCCAGACCGCCGAGGCGGTGTCGGCGGACTCGACGTCGATCTCGTGGGTGAGCAGCTGGTGGATCGGCTGCACGTCGCCGGAGTTGCGCGCGCCGAGCTGCTCCGCGATGTCGGCGGGGCCCGTCATGTGCACGATCTCGTTGCCGTCCACGTCGAGGGAGCGGAACCAGCCGTCGTCGGCGAACAGGCCGGCGAGGTCCTGCCAGCGCTTCTCGTCGGCATAGCGGGCGTAGCGGGCCTCGAGGCGGCGGATGTCCTCGATCGCGTCCAGGGTCTCCAGGTCTCTCATGGGTCTGCCCTTCCGTGCCGGATCAGAGGCCCAGGAGGCGCTTGGCCTCCAGCGGGTTGGTGTAGTCGCGCCAGGCGGCGATCTTGCCGTCGCGGATCTCGTAGACCGCGAGGTTCCTGATCGGGGCGAGCGTCCCGCCCGCCAGGGCCAGGCCGTGCACCTGCTCGGCGATGACGACGTCGCCGTCGACGGCCTGGTGGAGCGTCTCGAAGCGGACGCCGGCGAAGTTGCGGAACACTCCCGCCCACATCGCGACGAGGCCGGCGCGGCCACGGATCTCGGGGTCGCCGTAGTTCTCGAAGACGATGTCGTCGGCGAGGTAGGACCCGAGCAGGGCGGCGTCCTTCTTCTCGAAGGCGTCGACGAACTCGCGCACGAGGGCGTCGTTACCCGCCTCCTGCTCCGTGCGGGTGGTGGTGCTGGTGCTGCTGGACATGGGGCTTCTCTCCTCAACTGGACTGTGCGGTCCACTGTGCGCCCCATAAATTGGACCCACAAGTCCAATCCTTGCCACCCGCCCGCCAGGCCGTCCGTCAGGCCGTCCGTCAGGCCGTCCGCCCAGCCCGCCCAGCCCGTCGCCAAGCCGACCACCCCGCTGCCGCAGACGCGTTCGAGGCCTAAGTTTCTTCGCTCTGAGCTGGCTCAGAG
>NZ_JBHVEG010000228.1:0-8495 GCF_042802395.1 Promicromonospora sp. NPDC057488 | reverse complement strand
CCGGCGAGGCGTTCCTCGGCGCGGCGTAGCCGCATGGTCACGGCGTGGGGTCGCACGCCGAGGTCGCCGGCGATGTCGGTGACGGCCATGTCGTGCACGTGCCGGTCGAGGAGGATCTTGCGGTCGTCGTCGGCGAGGTCGGACAGGGCGGAGCGGAGCATGGTGACGTCGGCCTCGCGCTCGGCGTCGAGCTCGGCTCCGGCGACGGGGGGTGTCAGGCCGTCGAGGGTGTCGTCCTCGACGGCGTGGGTGCGGCCGGCCTCGCGGGTCATGGAGATGGCTTCGTTGACCGCGGCTCTGCGCCAGTAGGGGGCGGGGTCGTCGATGGTGCCGCCGGTGGAGACGATGCGGACCATCTTCTCCAGGGCGCGGCTGGCGGCTTCCTCGGCGTCGATGCCGGGCACGCGTGCCGCGACGGAGCGTACGACGTTGGGGCGGTGCACCACCCAGTCGTCGACCTGGACGTCCTCACCGCTCACGTCGACACCCCCTTCAGCGCAGCGCTGCCCCACCCGTGACGATGCCTGGGAAGCGCAGCCGGGGGAGTACTGCGTTCAGCGAGATGCGGGTCGGATGTGCCGATCGGGCGACACGTGAATGTTGTCGGAAATGGCATGCGAAAGGCGATGTTCCGCCCCGATCTTGTTGACCCAGCATACGTAACGGGCGCTCCGCATTGGGCATCGCAGAGGATGAAATGCGTCGCACGCGAAGGAGTGCATCTGCCCGTGATTCCGCCGGTTTTCATCCGGTAGAGGACAACCCCGACTTTTCGGTGCGGGCCATTCAGGGGCTTCCCGGGCTTGTCCCTGGAACTCGCGCCGAACCCTCGACCCGCACCTCGCGGCGTGCGAAGAATCTGGGCATGCAGACAACCAAACGCCTGGTCAGATCCGCTTTTGCCGCCACAGCGCTCGTGGCGTGCACCGCTCTGGTGGCGCCGAGCGCGATCGCGCTCACGGAGGCGGCGTCGGCCACGTCGGCGTCGGCCCAGGCGTCGTCCGAAGCGACCGAACCAACCCTTGCCCTGCCCGAGCCGACGGGGCGGTACCCCGTCGGGCTGACGCCGCTCCACCTCGTCGACGAGGACCGTGCCGACCCGTGGGTGCCGCAGGCGCGCCGCGAGCTCATGGTGTCGCTGTGGTACCCGGCGGTCCCACGCGGCGAGATCGCGCCGTACACGTCCGAGGCCGTCTCGACGGCGATCATCGAGGGCGCGCGGCTGCCCGTCGCGCCGGACATCCTGACGAGGGTCGAGACCCACGCCTACGACCGGGCCCCGGCGCTCCCCGGACGGCGTCCGCTGGTCGTGCTCTCGCCGGGCGCGGGGCTCAGCCGCGAGTCGCTGACGTCCCTCGCCGAGGATCTGGCCTCGCGCGGCTACGTCGTGGCCGGCATCGACCACACGTACGAGGCGCGCGTGGTGGAGCTGCCGGGCGACCGGGTCGCCGGGTGCCTGCTGTGCGAGCGCGAGAACACGGCCGAGCTCGGCGCGTGGGTCGTGCGTGGGCGGAGTGCCGACATCAGCTTCGTGCTGGACGAGCTGACCGGCGGCCGGCTCTGGCGGCACGCGCCGATGATCGACGCGCGGCACGTCGCCGTCGTCGGACACTCGATCGGCGGGGCCGCCGCGGCGGTCTCGGTCGTGGACGACCCGCGTGTGGACGCCGGGGTCAACCTGGACGGCACGTTCCAGGTGGACTTTCCCGAGGGTGGGACGGACCGGCCGTTTCTCATGCTGGGCAGCGCCTCGCACGAGCCGGGCGCCAGCGACGGCACGGACTGGCCCGACAACTTCGCGCGGCTGGGCGCGACCAGCCGGTGGCTCCAGGTCCCGACGGCGAACCACGGGTCGTTCACCGACCAGCTGATGTTCCTGGACCAGCTCGGGGTGCCGCTGCCCGGCGGTCCGGACACGGTCGGTGGTGAGCGCGGGGTCGAGATTACGGCCGCGTACATGGGCGCGTTCCTGGACCGTCACCTGCGCGGGCTGGAGGCCCCGCTCCTGGACGGCCCGTCGGCGGCGTACCCGGAGGTCGAGTTCGAGGGCTGACGCGGGGCGCGGCTGGCGCGGTGCGAGGCGGGCGCGGCGCCGCCCGGCCCCCGCCGCCGATGGTGCGCTTCTACCCAGTCATCGGGCCGGGAATCACGCGAGATCCGGGCCCAATGACTGGGTAGAAGCGCACTTCAGCGGCGGGGGCCAAAACTAGTGGGGTGGGGGTGGTGCAGTGCCTAGGATCGCCGCATGTCGAACTCCGTGCCCGCGCCGATCCACCCCGCCGTCGAGAAGGTCACCGCAGCACTCGCAGAGGCGGGCGCTACGGGCCAGGTCCGCTGGCTGGACGACGCCGCGACCACCGCGGCGCTGGCGGCCGAGTTCCTCGGCATCGGCGTCGGCCAGATCGCCAACTCCCTGGTGTTCCTGTTCGACGGGACGCCGACCCTCGTGCTCACCTCCGGCGCGCACCGCGTCGACACGGCCTGGCTGGGGGAGCAGGTCGGCGCGTCGATCACCCGGGCGTCGAAGGAGCAGGTCCGGGACGCGACGGGCCAGGTAATCGGCGGCGTCGCGCCCGTGGGCCACCCGGTGCCCGTGCGCACCTACATCGACACCGCACTCGGCGCGTACGACGAGGTGTGGGCCGCGGCCGGGCACGCCAAGACCGTCTTCCCGACGACGTTCGACGAGCTGGTCCGCATCACGGGCGGCACCCCGACGGCGGTCACCCCGCACGCCTGACGTCGCCGTCCGCTCAGACCCGGCTCGCCGGACGGGCGGACGCCGCTCATCTCGCCGGGACGGAGTGCCAGTAGGCGGCGTTCTCGCTGGTCTGCCGAAGGATCGCGTCCGTGGTCGGTGGCGCAGGCCAGAGCTGGAGCAGGTAGGAGTCCGGAGCCGACTGGTCGTCGTCGGGCGTGTCCATGTCGTGGCCCGCGTCCATGGCGTGCAGGTTGTACCTGGCTCGGTGCCACCCGGAGCGCGGGAAGTTCAGCGGGTGGCTGTCGTCGAACGAGTCGAGCGCATAGTCGCCGTCGCGAAGGTCGATCGAGGCCTCGACGACGTCCTCCCACTCGGTGTCGATCGGCGGCTCCGTCTCGGTCCACTCGACGCGGAACGCCACCTCGCCTGTGTGCAGCCCGGTGATCCCTCCGAGCCGGTGCGGTTCCTGGGCGCCCAGCAGACCGTTGCGCTGGTCGCGCCGGGCAGCGATCAGGTCCTCGACGAACTCCCCGGCCGGAACGACGGAGAAGTAGCCGTAGTGGACCGAGATCTCGCCGTCGAAGAGAACTGTCATGGCGGCAGTCTGCCGGGAGCTACTGACACCGAGGCCGGTCAGCCCCCGAGCGCCCCCTGCCCCGCGACCAGCGACACCGTGCCCAGCACCAGGAACACCGGGGCCGCGAGGATGCCGCACCAGAAGCTCGGCGCGGCGACCTGCCGTGGCAGGAACAGGCTCACGACGCCCGCCGCGGTGATCAGCACGGCCGCGAGCAGCATGATCGGCTGCTCGAACACGAACGACAGCGGCGCGAAGTGGGTGCCCACCACGATGAGCACGGTCGGCGCCAGCAGGTGCTGCCGCGCGGTGCGCGCGTAGAAGATCGCGAGCCCGGCGATCACCGCGACCTCGAGCCAGAACACCACGATGTAGATGATCAGGGCGGTGCTCCCGGAGACCAGCGCCGTCGGGCCGCCCCAGCTGCGGATCAGGGGCAGGAGCCCAAGGCCGAGCAGTGCGAGGCCGCCCGCGCTGAGCGCCCCGAGGACCACCCGCCAGACGACGCCGGCCGGCGGCCGCTCCTGCGCCCAGCCCGCCCACATGAAGGTGACCAGGCCGAACAGCACGGCGGTGAACACGAGGTCACGTGCGAACTCGGCGTTCAGCATCTCCGGACCACCTCCCCGGCGCAACGCTATCCAAGAACGTGCCCGGATTGTTCCCGACCGCTGTCAACTCAGGTTGACAGGCGATGAAGGTGTCAACCATAGTTGACAACCCGACACCAGGAGGCGCCATGACCCCGACCGGCCGAACCACCGACGTCATCGTGATCGGGGGCGGCCCGACGGGTCTGCTCCTGGCCGGCGACCTCGCCGCCCAGGGGGTGGACGTCACGGTCGTCGAGCGCTCCGCCGAGCCGGACCCGCTGCCGCGGGCGAACGGCGTCGTCGGCGACGCCGTCCGGCTGCTCGACGAGCGCGGCCTCTACCGGGAGCTCGCCGGGCACGACCGCAGCCTGCGCGGCACGCTGCACCGGATCGGCACTCGGAACCTCGGCAGGCACCCCCGACCCGCGCCGTCCTTCGGCTATGCCGGATTCCGCCTGCCGCTGCGCCGGGTCCAGGACCGCCACCCGGTGTACGTCCTGCCGGTTCCGCAGCGTGCGCTGGAGCTGGCCCTGGAGCGTTCCGCGCTCCACCGGGGCGCGGTGGTGCGGCGCAGGCACGAGCTGCGGTCCTTCGCGCAGCACGCGGACGGGGTGCACGCCGAGGTCGCCACCCCGGGCGGCGTCGAGCGGTTGTCCGCCGCCTACCTCGTGGGCTCCGACGGCGCGCACAGCCTGGTGCGCAAGCAGGCGCGCATCGAGCTACCGGGGGCGACGCTCGACGGCGCGGTGTCCCGGCTCGCGCACGTGACCATCCCGCGCCACGAGCTGACCGCGACCGGCGCCCTGCGTATGCGCGACGGTGCCAATCTGCGAGCCTTCCTGCCGCACCGGACATCGCGGGGCGTGCTCACCTTCGGCTCCTTCGGCAGCGGGCTGACGACGGTCAGCACCCTCGAGTGGGACGCACCCGCGAACGACGACGTCCCGATGACCGTCGACGAGCTGCGGGACAGCGTCGCGCGGGTCGTCGGCCGTCCCGTGGACCTCGAGCCGCCGCACGGCTCCGGGCCACACCAGCTGCGCCGGACGAGCAGCAGGAACGCGCGGGTCGCCGCGACCTTTCGGGCCGGCCGGGTCTTCCTCGCGGGCGACGCCGCCCACGTGTTCACCGGGTACGGCGCTCCCGCCCTCAACGCCGGCCTGCTCGACGCCGCCGACCTGGCGCACCGGCTGGCGGCCGCAGTCCTGGGGGTGGACGGCGCCGGTGAGGCCCTCGACGGGTATGACGACACCCGGCGCACCCAGGCCCTGCGGACCGTGCGGCACAGCGCGGTCCAGGAGAGCCTGCTCGCGCCCGGCGACGACGTGACGGCCAGGCGCACAACGTTCGCGGCCCGGCTGGCCGACCCCGGCTTCCTGTCGGCGCTGGCGGACGAGCTGGCGGGCCGGACCCCGAGCTGAGGCCTTGGTGCTGAGCCCGGGCGGCTGACGGAGATTCAGCAGGCTCCAGGCGACCGTCACGGCAGGGGATTCGGACGTCTGGAGCCTGCTGAACCCAAGTCAGCCCACCAGCACCGGCGCCAGCACCAGCACCAGCCTCAGCACCAGCACCAGCGCCGGCCTCAGCGCAGCCCCGTGACCGTGACCCGGATCGACAGCAGCAGGTTGGTCGCCGTCACGAACAGCACGTTGCCCTTGGCCCCACCGAACGTCAGGTTGGAGCACACCTCGGGCAGCAGCAGCTTGCCCAGCAGGGTGCCGTCCGGGTCGATGCAGTGCAGACCGTCGTGTGCCGCGGCCCAGATCCGGCCGCCGTCGTCGACCCGGACGCCGTCGAAGGCGCCCGCGTCGCTGGTGGCGAGCACCTCCCCGCCGGAGAGCGTCAGGTCGGGGCCGACGTCGAAGCGCCGCAGGTGCTTGCGCTCGCTGTCCGCGACGTAGAGGGTGCGCTCGTCGGCGGAGAAGGCGAGGCCGTTGGGGCCGGCGAAGTCGTCGGTCACCCGCGTGACCGAGCCGTCCAGGTCGCGGCGGTAGACGTGGGTCCCGCCGATCTCAGGCGTGGCCGCGAAGCCCTCGTAGTCGCTCTGGATCCCGTAGGTCGGGTCGGTGAACCACACGCTCCCGCCGCTGTGCTCCACCAGGTCGTTCGGGCTGTTCAGGCGCTTGCCCTGCCAGCGGTCGGCCAGCGTGGTGACGGACCCGTCGGGCTCGGTGCGCGTGACCGACCGGCTGCCGTGCTCGCACTGGAGCATGCGGCCCGCGCGGTCGACGGTCCGGCCGTTGGCGTACCCGCCCGGGCTGCGCCAGACGCCGACGCCGCCCGTCGCCTCGTCCCACGCGAGCACCCGGTCGTTCGGGATGTCGCTGAACAGCAGGGTGCGCCACGCCGGTGAGTACGCCGGGCCCTCGAGCCAGCTGCCCTCGTCGTAGAGCACGTCGGCGAACGTGTCACCCCGGACCGGGGCGAACCGCTCGTCGTGGCGCTCCCACCGGGCGCGGATCCTGTTGACGGTCACAGCTGTCTCCTTCGTGTCGAGCATGCGGTTGCTGCCGGGCCGGCAGTGATCCTGGCAGCAACCGCGTGGTCAGTGCACGGCTGTGCCGAGCACCTCGGCCACCGTCGTCACCTCGATCAGCGGCGCGTACAGCCGCATGATCTCCAGGGCACGCTCGTGGTTCTCCGGCGTCGAGCCCGCGCAGGCGTCGTCGACGACGAGCACGCGGCGGCCGGCGTCGGCGGCGGCGAGCGCCGTCGAGATGACGCAGCAGTCGGTGGCCACGCCCGCGAGCACCAGGGTGCCGGCGTCGCGCGTGGCGGCCGCCAGCTCCGGCCCCCACTTGCCGAACGTGGTGCGCGTGACGACTGGTGCGCCGCCGGCGACGACGTCGGCGAGGTCGGTGATCTCGTACAGCGGGTCGTCCTGCGGCACGAGCGCGAACGGCCACTGGTCGAAGTAGGCGCGCCAGGCGCCGTCGGGCACGGCGGGGGCGACGTAGCGCGTCAGGACGGTGCGGCCCGTGAACGCGGGCAGCAGGCGCCGCGTCCCGGCCAGGGCCCGCGGGTAGTCGGGGGAGGCCCAAGGGCTGGGCGGGACGGCGAACACGTCCTGCATGTCGATGACGACCAGGGCGGCATCAGTCCCGACGACGTCCGCACCCCCGCTCACCGCCCCTCCTGCCGCCGCACCGCACGGGCGCTCAGCAGGAGTGTCCCCACGAACCCGAGCGCCAGCGCGACCAGCACGCCGAGGTTCGCGAACGCCCAGTTCCCGTCGACCCCGCCGAGCGGGCCCAGCAGGTAGCCCTGCCAGGCCAGCCAGGGCGCGTAGGTGTTGGTCACCAGGCCCCAGCCGATGCCGGTGCCGACCACGACGAGCAGCACGGCGGGCCAGTTCACGGACCCGTACCGGCCGGCGGCGTCGTACAGGTCGGCGTCGGCGTAGTCGCGGCGGCGCAGCAGGATGTCGGCGAGCAGCACGCCGCACCACGCGGCGACCGGAACGCCGAGGGTGATGAGGAAGCCCTGGAAGGGGCCGATGAACGAGTCGGCGACGAACACCACGTAGATGGCGCCCACGACCATGAGCGCGCCGTCGATGGCGGCCGCGACCCAGCGCGGGGCGGGCAGGCCCAGGGACAGCAGCGCGAGCCCGGACGAGTAGATGTCGAGGGCGGCCCCGCCGATCAGCCCGGCCAGCGCCACCACCGCGAACGGGATGAGGAACCAGGTGGGCAGCAGCGTGGACAGGGCGCCGATCGGGTCGGCGCCGATCGCCTCGTTCAGCACCGGGTCGGAGCCGGCCAGCAGCAGGCCGAACACGAGCAGGACGACGGGGGCCAGCGAGGCGCCGAGCGTGGTCCAGCCGACGATGCCGGGGCCGGAGGCGGAGCGCGGCAGGTAGCGCGAGTAGTCGGCGGCCATGTTGACCCAGCCCAGCCCGAAGCCGGTCATCATGAACACGAGCCCGCCGATCACCTGGGGGCTGCCGCCCGCGGGGATCGCGGCGACCGCTGCCCAGTCGATGTGGTCGGCCACCAGGATGATGTAGACGACGGTGAGCACCGCGGTCAGCACGGTGATGACCACCTGGAGCCGCATCACGAGGTCGAAGCCGAAGACGCCGGCGACCACCACGATCCCGGCGACGACGATCAGGGCCACGACCTTGGTGACCGTGCCGCCGCCCCAGCCGAGCGTGCCGAGCACCGTGGACGTCGCGAGCGTGGCCAGGGCGACGAGCACCGTCTCCCAGCCGACCGTGAGGATCCACGACAGCAGCGACGGCAGCTTGTTGCCCCGCACGCCGAACGCGGCCCGGGACAGCACCATGGTGGGCGCGGAGCCGCGCTTGCCCGCCAGCGAGATGAACCCGCAGAACAGGAAGGACACCACGATGCCGACGACGCCGACGACGACGGCCTGCCAGAACGACACGGCGAACCCGAGCAGGTAGGAGCCGTACCCGAGCCCCAGCACCGAGACGTTGGCGCCGAACCACGGCCAGAACAGGTTGCGCGGCGACCCGCGCCGCTCGGCCTCGTCGATGGTGTTCAGGGCGTTGGTCTCGACGCTCGTGGGTGAGCTCATGGTGGCGATCCTGCCACCCGGCGCCCCGTCAGGGCGAGGGTCGTCCGGGGACACGCGAAGGGCCCGCACCGAGACC
>NZ_JBHVEG010000227.1:0-8496 GCF_042802395.1 Promicromonospora sp. NPDC057488 | reverse complement strand
AAGAGACAGGCGGGGACCACCCGCCCGGCCGACGACCCCGTCGAGCCGCGCCGATGGCGCTAAGGGGTGACCTGGCCGGCCCACGACCGCGCCCAGTCGGCGACGTCGGCGGGCAGCGCGGGGCTCTCCGGCGCGGGATACCCCTGATCCTGGGCGAGCAACCGCACGATGTCGGGCGGGCTGACGCGGTCCCGGCTGCGCACGTGGAAGAAACGCATCGCCACCACGCCGCGGGCGCACGGCTTCCCGTCCCGGGTCAGCACGTGCTCGATGTAGAACACCCGGTCGTCCCACCCCAGCACCCGCGAGGTGTCCTCGAACCGGTCCCACAGCCGCAGCGACCGCTGGTAGCGCAGGGTGGATGCCGCCACCACGCCGAGCCAGGACTGCCGTGCCGCCAGGCGCAGGCCCCCGGCCCGGCCCATGTGGCGGTAACCGGCGACGTTCATGATCTGGAGGTAGGAACCGCTGTTGACCACCCGCATGAAGTCCAGGTCCTGGGGCAGCACGCGCATCCGAGTCACCATCGGGTCGAGGATGGACCGGCCCGGCTCCGGCTTCGCCGGGACCATGGCCGACCAGGCGAACTGCAGCATCCGACTCATCGGACCACTCCCCCCGTGGTGCTGGCGCCCCGGCGCGGGCAGGCCCTCACGCCTGCTTCTCCGCCTCGGCCTTGAGCGCCTGCAGCCAGATGTCCAGGCCTCCCCCGAGCATCCCCGCGACGGCCTCGTGGTCCGGCCCCTCGAGCGCGTCCAGGATCTCGGCGTCCCAGGACTCCTCGGTGTGCACGAGCGTGCCCCCGTCCGTCTCGGTGAACGTCCACAGGTGGACACCCCGGTCGATCGTGATCGCCTCCCCGACGGCCGGCCCCTCCCAGAGCACGCACGCACCGGGCTCCAGCTCCTGCACGCTGGACGTGATCGACAGCGTGTCCGCGGGGGCGAAGTCCGACTCGGGAACCGGTGTGGTCCAGCGGAACCGCGAGTCGGACGCGAGGTCGCCCGAGTCGAGGCGCTCGACCGTGAGGACGGCGTCCTGCCACTCGTCCCAGGACTCGACGTCGGTCTGCACGTCCCAGACGTGGTCGAGCGGGGCGTCGATCAGGATGTCGGTCGAGCTGGTGATGGCGGCGGAGTCGTCGATGCCCTGTCCGGCGCACTGCTGGCCGGCAGTGGGCGCCTCGGCGTCGGACGCCGGGGCAGACGCGGACGCGCTCGCGGTGGCGCCGGCCTCGGCGTCGTGGTCCTCCGCGCCTCCGCACCCGGCGACGACGAGGGCCGTCCCGAGTGCGGTGGCGAGTGCGACGGCGGTGCGGGAGGTGCGGCGGGGCATGCTGAAGATGGTCATGTCAGTCCTCGGTTCGGGTGGCGATGCTTCGAGTGGTGCGGATCGGGGCAGCGGGTACGTCAGGTGTGGTCGTGCCGGGTGGGCACGGCACCGACGTCCTGGCCCTGGTCGAGGACGACGAACTGGCCCATCATCCCGTCGTCCTCGTGCTGCAGCAGGTGGCAGTGGTACATGTAGGGCACGTCCGGGTCGGTGTGGTCGCTGAACCGCATCGCCAGGCGGTAGCGGCTCCCCTGGACCAGGAGCACGGTGTCCTTCCAGCCACGCAGGTGGGGCGGCGGCGGGGCGCCGTCGACGGTGAGCACCTGGAACTGGACGTCGTGGACGTGGAAGTTGTGGATGTAGCCGTTGTCGTTGGTCACCTCCCACACCTCGACGGTGCCCTCCTGGACGCCGAAGTCGATCCGGTCCATCGCCATGGACCGGCCGTTGATCTGGTCCGACGCGAGCACGAAGGACCGCTCGGCCGCCACGACGGCGTCGGCCAGGTCCGGCGCCGCGCCCAGCGCCACGGGGAGCGTGGTCTCGTCGGCGAGGGTGTCCACGGCGCGGAACCGGCAGATGTCCAGCAGGTCGGCGAAACCGTCGAGGCGGCCGGACGCGCCGCCGAGGTCCGGCGACGGGTAGGAGCGCAGGTCCACGGTCTCGCCGGGCTCGAAGGCCACGACGATCTCGGCGCGCTCACCCGGCGAGAGGTGGAGCCGGTTCGTCTCCCACGGTTCGGCCAGCAGCCCGCCGTCGGTGCCGATCAGCGCGAAGCCGCGGTCGTCGGAGAACCCGAAGTGGTACAGCCGTGCGTTGGAGCCGTTGAGCAGCCGGAGCCGGACGAGCCGCGTGGTGACGTCGAGGTACGGGCCGAGGGTGCCGTTGACGAGGATCTCGTCGCCGATCACGCCGAGCGAGCCCGCCAGCGGGAGCCGTTCGACAAACTGGTTGTCGCCGTCGAACGCCCGGTCCTGGACGATCATCGGCACGTCGTCGACGCCGTACGTGGACGGCAGGCCCAGCGCGTCGGTCTCGTCGTCGTCGACGATGAACAGGCCGGTCAGGCCGCGGTAGGTGTGGTCGGCCGTCGCACCGTGCACGTGCGGGTGGTACCAGAGGGTGGCCGCCGGCTGGTCGACGGTCCACCGCGGCGTCCAGGTCTCGCCGGCCGCCACCGGCTGGTGCGGGCCGCCGTCCATGACCGCGGGCAGGTGCATGCCGTGCCAGTGCAGCGAGGTCTCCTGGTCCAGGCCGTTGTGCACGGCGAGCTCCACGCTCTCACCCCGGCGGGCGCGGACCGTCGGGGCGAGGTAGGTGCCGTTGACACCCCAGGTACGGGTGGGCGGCCCGTCCTTGAGCTGCGTCTCACCGGCCTGGACGCCGAGCGCGAAGGCGAGCGCCCCCGAGGGTCCGGCCGTGGCCTCGGCCAGGGGCGGGATCCGCAGCGGGGTGTCGAGGTCGATCTTTCCCGCGGTGTCCCGCCGGGCAGCCGCGTAGTAGATCCCCAGACCGCCTCCGCCGAGGGCGAGCGCCCCGCCGAGGCCGACTCCGAGGATCTTGAGGACAGTACGTCGTTCCATGGGTGAAACTTCTCGTATCGGCCCAGGTCATCGCGTCGGTAGGAACTACCTAGGTACCGGCTGCCCTCAGTCGGACGCCGCACCGCCGAGCAGGTCGGCGCGGTCCCTCAGCTGCCTGCGCGAGCCGATCCCGAGCTTGCGGAAGATGTTGCGCAGGTGCGCCTCGACGGTGCGGGGGCTGATGTACAGCCGGGCGGCCACCTCGTTCGACGTCGCACCGGTAGCGACCAGCCGCGCGATGTGCAGCTCCTGCGCCGTGAGCTCGTCGCGGCTGTGGCCCGACCGGCTGCGCGCCGTCTCGCCGGTGGCCCGCAGCTCGTCGGCGGCACGCCGGGCGAACGCCTCGATGCCCGCCTCGACGAACAGCTCGTGCGCGGTGCGCAGGTGCGGGCGGCAGTCGCGCCTGCGGCCCTCGCGGCGCAGCCACTCGCCGTAGAGCAGGTGGGCCCGTCCCCGGTACGGCAGCAGCCGGCTGTCCGCGAGGAGGTCGACGGCCTCCCGGTAGTGCTCCTCCGCCCCCGTGACCAGGCCCCTGGCGTACGCGGCGATGCCCAGCCCCGTGGCCGTCGCGCTCGCCTCGGTCCGCTCGGTCAGGGACTCGAGCGCGTCGACGGCGACGGCCTGCTCGCCGCACCGGACAGCTGCCTCGACCAGCTCGGGCAGGGAGAACCCGGCGATGAAGAGGTCGTCCAGGTCGACGGCGCGCCGCGCCTCGGCCAGTGCCGTGCGGTAGTCGGCCAGGCCGTTGTGCAGGACCGCGCTCGCCCAGTGGACGTTGGCGACGAGCTGACCCTCGCTGCCCGCCGTGGCGGTCACCGCCTCGAACAGCGCCAGCGCCTCGTCGCGCCGGCCGCGCATCGCGGCGAGCTGCACGCGGTGGTAGATGATCTGGGGCCCGCCGGTCGCGTCCGCGACGGCCTCCTCCTCGGCGGCGGCCGACGCCGCCCGGTCCAGGTCCCCCGCGAGGGCGGCCGCGGAGGTGACCTGGGCGAGGCCGAGCCGCAGGACGAGCGGCGACCCGGAGGCGCGACCGTCCTTGAGCAGCCACTCGACGATCGTCGCGTGCAGGTCGGGGTCCCACAGCTCGGACGCGAGGACGACCGCGAGCGCCGGGTGCCGGGTCCACATCGCGCCGTCGGCGCCGTCGAGCGCCTCGCGCAGCAGGGGTACGCCGGTGCGGTGTCCGTCGGTGGCCAGGACGTGCAGCGCGTCCAGCACGTCGGTGCGGCGGGCGGACGTCGATGCTGCCTGGGCCTCGCGCAGGACCCGGTCCATCATGCCGGTGGCCCGGCCGACCAGGAGGCTCATCTCCAGGGCGTCGAGGTAGCTCGCGCGCGATCGTCCGGGGTCGATGCGGGCGAGGCGGGCGGCGGCGCGCAGCATGTGGGCCGGGCCGTCGCCGTCGCCCGTGCGGACGAAGGCGATGCGCCCGCGCAGCAGGTCGGCGTCGGCTCGCCGGAGCTCGTCGAGGTCGGTGGCGTCGGCGGCGCTGAGCAGCTCCGCGGCGCGGTCGGCGGCGCCCGCGTCGAGCTGCGCGCGGACCGCTGCCAGGGTTCGTCGGGTGCGTCGGCCCGGGTCCGGCGTGAGCTCCGCCGCTCGTTCGAGGAATGCCGCGGCCGCGGCGGCGCCACCGCGGGCCTGGGCGCGCGAGGCGGAGTCCTCCAGGGCGGTGGCGAGGTCGTCGTCGGGCACCGCCGCGGCCTGGGCGCCGTGCCATGCGTGCCGGTCCGGGTCGGTGCCGGGGTCCGTGACGTCGGCGAGCAGGCGGTGTGCGAGACGCCGTTCGGTCAGTCCTGCCCGCTGGTAGGCGACGGCGCGCGCCAGGGGGTGGTAGAAGCGGATGCGGGTGCCGAACTGGATCAGGCCGGTGGCGGTGGCGGCTGCCCCGGTGGCCTCCAGATCGAGGCCGAGGGCCTGGGCGGCGGGCCACAGCAGCGCGGGATCGCCCGTCGGGTCGGCCGCGGCGATCGTGAGGAGGGTGCGGGCGTCGTCCGGCAGGCCGGCCAGGGCAGCGGCGAAGCCGCGCTCGACCCGGTTCGGGGCCGAGGCGGCGTCAGGCTGCGCGAACCCGCCGGCGCGCGGCAGCGCGAGCAGCGCCAGCGGGTTCCCGCGAGCCTCCACGAGGAGCCGGTCGCGGACCTGCTCGTCGAGCACCTCGTGCGTCTGGGCCGCCAGCAGCGCCCTCGCGTCGGAGTCGCCGAGCGGGCCGACGACGAGGGAGGGCAGACCGTCCAGCTCGGTCGCGTCGTCGGGCAGGCGGACACCGAGGACGATCGCGACCGGCTCGGCGGAGACCCGCCGGGCGAGGAACGCGATGGCGCCCGCCGAGTCGGCGTCGAGCCACTGGGCGTCGTCGACCAGGCACAGCAGGGGGCGCTCCCTGGCCGCCGCCGCCATCAGCCCCAGTGCGGCCAGCCCGACGTGGAGGACGCCCGGCGCCGCGTCGGTGAGGCCGAACGCTCCGGAGAGCGCCTCGCGGTGCGGGGCGGGGAGCTCGGCGAGATGGCCCAGCAGCGGCAGGCAGAGCTGGTGCAGGGCCGCGAACGGGAGGTCCGCCTCGAGCTGCGCCCCGGAGGCGCGCACCACCCGGTAGCCGGCGGCCGCCTCCTCGACGTGTTCTAGCAGGGTGCTCTTGCCGATCCCGGCCTCGCCCCGCAGCACGAGCGCCCCGCCCCGGCCGGCGCGTGCTGCGGCGGTCAGCTCGTCCAGCCGGCGCCGCTCCTGCTCGCGGCCGAACAGCTGACGCGCGGGGATCGCGGGCGTTGGCATGGGTCGTAGGTTATCGAGCGCCGCCGGCGGGCGGCGCCGTCCGGCGCACGTTCCACCCGTCGAGGTCCGGGGCGACCCACCCGTCGGCGCCCCTGATGACGGGCAGCACCGCGGGGACGGTGACGCGGTCCATCTGCAGCGTGCCCTCGATGCGCGGCGCCGCGGTGCCGCCCGGACCGGCACCGGCCGCCCAGCGGACCGTGATGCCCTGGGCCGCGAGCGCGGCCTCGTCGATCACGGCGAGCACCAGGGGTTCGGACGCGTCGCCGTAGACATCGCGCAGCACCGCCGGCAGGGCCTCAGCGGTCGTCGCGTGCAGGTAACCGGTGTCGTCGAACAGCGTGCTGCGCGTCGCGACGTCGTACTCCCCGAACCGCTCGCACGCCTCCCAGTCGTCGCTGAACGCCACGTGCAGCAGTCGTTCCTCGGCCATCGACCGTCCTCCGCATCCATGAGATCGCCATCAATGAAACGGCAACGTATCATTCTTGCCGTGAGGAAAGACGACGAGGAGACGGACGCCACAGGGCCCGGCGCCACAGGGCCCGGCGCCACAGGGCCCGACGCCACAGATCCCGGCGCAGCACGTCCGGCCGGCGGACAACCGCGGCGCGGCCCGGGCCGCCCCCGCCGCGAGGACGCCGACGCCCGGCGGGCGGAGATCATCGAGGCCGCCGTCCGCCTGTTCGCGGAGCGCGGGTTCGCGGGCACGACCATCGAGGCGGTGGCGCTCGCGGTGGGCGCGACCAAGCGGACCGTCTACCGCCACTTCACGGACAAGACGGGGCTGTTCTTCGCCGCGGTGGAGCGGCTGCACGCCCACGAGCGGCCGGCGGTCCACGACGGCGCGGACCTGGAGGAGGTCGCCGCCCGGATGGTGCACATCCTGCACGGGGACGACGCGGTGACCCTCCACCGGCTGGTCATCGCCGAGTCGCGCCAGCTCCCGCAGCTCGCCGCGATGTTCTACGAGCGGGGCCCAGCCCGGTCCATCGAGGTGCTCGCCGCGAGCCTGGCGCCCCGGGACGACGCCGCGCGCGAGACGGCCGAGGCGCTCTACACGCTCCTGCTCGGCGAGGCGCACCGGAAGCGCCTGCTCGGGCTCACCCCCGCGCCGTCCCGCGCGCAGGCGCGCGCGCACGCGCGCCGCGCCATCGGCGTCGTCCTCACATGTCAGACCCACAGGTCACAGGAGTGATCTGTGGGTCTGACACGTCTGCCGCCCTGCCCTAGACCCTGGTCACCAGGTCGTTCATCGACCGCAGGACCAACCGGTCCGCGAAGTCGGCCGCCTCGGCGCCGACCGCCCCGCGCACGACGATCTGCGCGCTCTCGCCGGGGAGCAGGGTGACGAGCGCGTCGTCGGCCTCCGCGTCGGGAGCGATCCGGTCGACGAGCAGCGTGGCGTCCCGGACCAGGGTGCGCGCCGTGAGCCGCACGGACCAGCCGTCGTCGGTACGCCTGGCGTCGACGTCCACCTCCGCCGGGCCGAGCTTCGAGTCGCGGGCCTCGGCGTAGAACCAGTGGCTGACGGCGTCGCCGAGACGCGCCACCACGAGCTCCGCCGCGGGATCGTCCGACCCGGCGACGGCCGCGTCGAGCACCACCCGCCCGGCCGATCGGGGCGCGACGGCCAGCTCCACGGTCGCGGCGGCGAGCACCGTCCCGTCGAACGCCCGGCGTTCCACCCGCACCGCACCGGCCCACTCGTCGGCGGTATCGTTGACGGCGGCCAGCACCAGGCCGCCGCCGTCGGGCTGCAGGGTGAGCAGCCGCTCCGCGTGGGCGTGGCGCAGGGCGTGCAGCAGCGGCTTGCGCCGCTCGTCGCCGTCGACGGCCGCCCAGGAGGTGACGGGCCAGCAGTCGTTGAGCTGCCAGACGATCGTGCCTGTGTTGTGCGGCGTCAGCGAGCGCCACCACTCGATCGCGGTGCGGACGGCCACGGCCTGGTTGAGCGACATGGCCCAGTGCCAGTCGGCCATGTCGTTCGGCAGCGGCAGGTGGGCCGTCAGGCCGAGCGTGAGCTTGCCGTTCCCGTCGTTGGCCTTCTGGTGCACGATCATCCCCGGCGACTCGGGGGTCAGCGGGTCGTCGGAGACCGAGCGCGTCAGGGTCGACCAGGTGGGCGGCCCCTGCCAGCCGAACTCGGCGACGAACCGCGGGTGGTACTCGCGGTAGTGCGGCCAGTCCCGGGTGTTCCACAGGTCCCAGACGTGCACGGTCCCGTGCGCCGGGTCGTTCTGGTAGGCGTCGGGATCGGGCGAGAACGGGCTGCCGGGCGTGTAGGGGACGTGCGGCGCGAGCTCGGCGACCAGCGACGGGAACAGGTCGTAGTAGTAGCCGGCGCCCCAGGTGCGGCCGTCGAGCTTCTCCTGCCAGTGCCAGTCCTGGTGGCCCCAGACGTTCTCGTTGTTGCCGTTGAGGACGACGAGCGAGGGGTGTGCGGCCAGGCGCACGATCGCCTCGCGCGCCTCGGCCTCGAACTCGGACCAGAGCGGCTCGTCCTCGGCGTAGGCCGCGCACGCGGTCAGGAAGTCCTGCCAGGTGAGGATGCCGCGCTCGTCGCACTCCGCGTAGAAGTCCTCGGACTCGTAGATGCCGCCGCCCCAGACGCGGACCAGGTTGATGTTCGCGAACTCGGCCTGGGCGAGGCGTCGCGCGTACCGGGCCCGGTCCACCCGGTGCGGGAACGCGTCGTCGGGGATCCAGTTGGCGCCGCGGACGAGGATCGGTTCGCCGTTGACGACGATCGCGAAGCCGGTGCCGGCCGCGTCCGGTTCCAGGCGGACGGCGGCCGAGCGGAACCCGACGC
>NZ_JBHVEG010000226.1:0-8517 GCF_042802395.1 Promicromonospora sp. NPDC057488 | reverse complement strand
GCGCATGAGCGCTCATGCGCCGACGGACCCTACGTTCGACGCCGTGCGGGCGCGACTCCGGTGCGCCGAAGGCTGACCGTTGACGGGGCGGCATTTACGTATACGATAATCAGATGAGCGACAGGAAGATCCGCGGGCAGGCGGTGAACGAGGAGCAGATCCAGGCTTGGGCCGACGAGGCCGAGGCCGGCTACGACGTGTCCAAGTTACGGCGACGCGGTCGCCCGCCAGCTGGCGACGGCCCGGGCGAGGTGGTCCCGGCTCGGCTGGATGCCGCGACGCTCGCCGCGCTCGACCGGCAGGCCAAGGCCGAGGGGTTGGCGAACAGGTCCGAGGCGATCCGCGCGGCAGTGCGCGCCTGGGCGCACGTCGCGTGAAGCTGCACGACTCAGCCCGCAAGCACTTTCGTCGAGACCGGCTGACCGAGGCCGGCGTCCTGAGCGCCACCGAGCAGCCAGCCCGCTTTCCGTGCGCCCTTGGACGACGAGGACGATCCGCGCCGCTGGCTCCTGCTCGGCTTCGACGACGCGGGGCGGCTGCTCGAGATCGTGACCCTTGAGTTCGACTCCGGCGAGACGCTGGTCATCCATGCAATGAAGGCCCGACCGCAGTACCGCGACCTGCTGCACTGACCGGCGTTGCCGCGCACCGAACCGGACCGCTGAACGTAGGCTTCGTCGGCGCATGAGCGCCCATGCGCCGACGGACCCTACGTTCGACTGCCACGACCGCGGGCGCGGCGGCGCCCGGCGCCCGTGCCCGGCGCCCGCGCCGGTCAGGCGCGGAGGGCGCTCAGGACGAGGTAGCCCGCGCACGCGAGGCCGAGGACCAGGGCCGCCGCCGTGGCCAGGGCGATGGGCGCGGCCCCGTGGTCCAGGGAGCCCGTGCCGTGCAGAGCGCGGTTGGCCCGGCGGTAGCCGAGCGCCGCGGCGACGTACGCGGCGACCGCGAGCCCGGCGCCGATGACGCCCGCGAAGACGGCGACCACCCCCGCGGCCTCCACGGTGAACCGCATCCCCACCAGGCTGGCCACGGCGAACGCGAGGCAGGTGCGGCGCCAGGCGAGCAGCGTGCGCTCGGTCTGCAGGCCCGGGTCGTAGACGCCGTGGTCCTCGGTCATACGAACAGCCCGATCGTCACCAGCGCGACGGCCACGACGATGCCGACCACGATCAGCCCGCCCACCGCGAGCCCCGGGAGCGGCCGGCCCAGGCGCAGCGCCGTCTCGGTGGCTGCCCAGCCCAGCCAGGCCTGCACGGCGGCCAGCGTGCCGAGCACCAGGAAGACGCCGGCCGCGGCCAGCCGCCAGCCCGTCGCCGCCGGAAGCGACAGCGCCTCCAGCGCGAACGCGCCCGCGTACATGCCGAGCGCCGTGCGCAGCCACGCCAGGAACGTGCGCTCGTTGGCGAGGCTGAACCGGGGGTCGGGCTCCTCGCCGTCCCGGTAGACGCGCTGCGGAAATCTCCGGGCGGTCATGCGGCGCCGTGCCCGGCGCCGTGCCCGGCGTCGCGCCCGACGTCGGACCCCGCGCCAGTCCCGGCGTCCGCCCCCGCGAGCGCGACCGTGCGGAACCCGGCGTTGCCCATCGAGGAGTCGGGCGTGTTCGACGAGCGCGCGGAGTTGCGGTAGCGGTTGCAGTACGAGATGTGGCACAGGTAGCTGCCGCCGCGCAGGATCCGCATGACGCCGGCCTCGGGGCCCGCCGGGCTCGCCGCGGGGGAGCGCCCGTACCAGCCGGGGTCGAACCAGTCCTGGCACCACTCCCAGACGTTGCCGACCGGCTGCCACAGGCCGTAGCCGTTGGGCTCGAACGTCCGCACGGGCGCTGTGGTGAGCCAGCCGTCGTCCAGGGTGTTCTCGCGCGGGAAGGCGCCCTGCCAGATGTTGGCGCGCCAGCCGCCGTCGTCGACCTCGGCGTCGCCCCAGGGGTACTTCGCGCCGTCGACGCCGCCCCGGGCGGCGTACTCCCACTCGGCCTCCGTGGGCAGCCGCCGTCCGGCCCACCCGCAGTAGGCGACGGCGTCGTTCCAGCTCACGTGGGTCACGGGGTGGTCGTCGAGGCCGTCGACGTCGGAGCGCGGGCCGCCCGGGTGCGCCCAGTCGGCACCCTGCACGCCGAACCACCACGGGGTGCCGTCGGCCTGGCCCATGATGTCGTCGTGGTCCGCCGCCACGGCGAGGTGGAAGACGGCGGAGAAGCCGAACGTCTCCGCCTCGGTGCGGTAGCCGGTCGCGTCGACGAACCGCGCGAAGTCGGCGTTCGTGACCGTGGTCGCGTCGATCTCGAAGGCGTCGAGGGTCACCTCGTGCAGCGGCACCTCGCCGTCGGCGGGGTTCCGGTCGCCCGACGAGTCGCCCATCGTGAACCGGCCCGCGGGCACGCTCGCCTGCTCGACGTCGTGCCGGCCCGGGGCGGGTGTCGCGGCGGTGTCCGCCGGGCGGGAACCGAGCTGGACGAACGCGTCCCGCCCCGGGGTCCCGCACCCGCACCCGCAACCCTCGTGCCCTGCCCCGGTCGCCTCGTCCCCGGTCCGCTCGTCCCTGGCCTGCTCGTCGCTCGTCACGGACCCACGGTATCGGCGCCGGGCAGGGCGGCGTCCGGCGCGCCACCCGCCTGCCGCCGCACCGCCGCGGCGACCTCGGGGTCCGAGCTCGGCCGCGTGACGCCGTAGCGCCGCAGGTAGCCGATCCGCGACTCCCGCACGTGCGCTGCCATGAGGGCGGCGGCCCGCTCGCCGTCGCCCGCGTCGATGGCGCCGACGATCACCCGGTGGTCCGGCCAGAGCCGCTTGCCGCGCGACTGCATGTCGGCGGCGTAGAGCCACTCGATCTTCCAGGAGAGCTGCCGCAGCAGCTGCGTCAGGGTGGCGCTGCCGCTGAGCTCGGCGACCGCGATGTGGATCTCGTCGTTGATCCCGACCAGGGGGTCCAGGTCGCCCTCGGCCACGTGCGCGTCCCCGGCGTCGAGCAGGGCGGCGATCTGCCGGCGGATGCGCCACCAGTCCTCGGGGCTCTCGTCGCCCGAGTAGAGCGCCGCCGCCCGCCGGGCCGCGCTGCGCGCGGTGGCCACCTCCAGCGCCTCCCGCACCGCGAACAGGTCGTCGGCGTCGTGCACCGGGATGGGGGCCACCCGCGAGCCCACGTGCGGGCGGGAGTCGATGAACCCCTCGCTCGCCAGGCCGCGCAGGGCCTCCCGGACCGGCACCCGCGAGACGTCGTACCGCTGGGCCAGCGAGGCCTCGGTCACGCGGGCGCCGGGGGTGAGCACCCCGGCGATGATGTCGCGCCGGATGGCGTCCTGCACGGAGGGCCGCACCACGGCAGGGAGCACGGGCTCATCGGGCGAAAGCGGCACCGGGGATGGCTCCTAGCAGGTCTCGGGTGTAGGCGGCCCGCGGGGAGTGGAACACGTCGTCGACGGACCCCTGCTCCTCGACGCGGCCTTGCCGCAGCACCACCACATTATCCGCTATGCCGCGCACCACCGCGAGGTCGTGGCTGATGAACAGGTACGACACCCCGAGGCGTTCCTGCAGGTCAGCAAGTAGATCCAGGATCTGCTCCTGGACCAGCACGTCGAGCGCGGAGACCGCCTCGTCGAGCACGAGCAGCTCCGGCCCGGGGGCCAGCGCCCGCGCGATGGCGACACGCT
Source organism: Promicromonospora sp. NPDC057488 (assembly GCF_042802395.1). Lineage (NCBI taxonomy): Bacteria > Bacillati > Actinomycetota > Actinomycetes > Micrococcales > Promicromonosporaceae > Promicromonospora > Promicromonospora sp. NPDC057488. The sequence goes on along the minus strand of NZ_JBHVEG010000226.1, from coordinate 4,865 downwards.
GCCGCTGCCCGCCGGACAGCGCGCCCGGGTGCCGGTGGGCGACGTCCCGGGGGAGCGCCACCTGGTCCAGCAGCTCGGCCACGCGCGCCCGGCGCGACTCGCGGTCCCCGATGCCGAAGATCCGCAGCGGCTCGTCGATCACCCGCTCCACCGTGTGGGTCGGGTCGAGCGACGCGTACGGGTCCTGGAACACCGGCTGCACCCGGCGGCGCAGGGCGCGCCGCTCGGCGCGGCCCGCCCCCGAGATGCTCCGGCCGTCCACCAGCGCCTCGCCCGACGTCGGGGTCTCCAGCCCGAGCAGGATGCGCGAGACCGTCGTCTTGCCCGAGCCGGACTCGCCCACCAGGGCGGTGGTGCCGCCGCGCGGCACGGAGAAGGACACCTCGTCGACGGCGCGCAGCACCCCGCCGCGCCCGCGCACCTTGTACTCCTTGACGAGGTCGCGGATGGTGACGACGTCGGCGGACGACGGCGCGTCCGGCGCGCTCTCGCCACGCCCGGTCCCGTCCGGACCAGGCCCCGCCTGCGCGACGACGGCCGCGGGCGCCGCCGCGACCAGCCGCCGGGTGTACTCGTGCTGCGGCGCGCGCAACACCTGCTCCGGCGTGCCCTGCTCCACGATCCGGCCGTCGAGCATGACGATCACCCGGTCGGCGCGGTCGGCGGCCAGGCCGAGGTCGTGCGTCACCAGGATCATCGCCGTGCCGCGGGCCTCGGCCAGCGCGCCGAGGTGGTCCAGGATGCGCCGCTGCACTGTCACGTCCAGGGCCGACGTCGGCTCGTCGGCCAGCAGCAGCTCCGGTTCCCTGGCCAGCGCCACGGCGATGAGCACGCGCTGGCGCATGCCGCCGGAGAACTCGTGGGGGAACTGCTTGGCGCGCCGCTCCGGCTCCGGCACGCCGGCCTCCTCCAGCAGCTCGTGCACGCGCCGCCGCACCGCCGGGCCGCGCAGGCCGTGGGCCCGCAGCGCGTCGGCGACCTGGTCGCCCAGGCGCATGGCCGGGTTGAGGTTGGTGCCCGGGTCCTGCGGCACCAGCCCGATCCGGCCGCCCCGGACGGCGCGCATCCGCGCCTCGCCCGCGGCGGTCAGGTCCTCGCCGTCGAGCTCGACGGTGCCGCCGGTGATGCGGCCCGCGCCGGGCAGCAGCCGCAGGAGCGCGGCCACGACCGTCGACTTGCCCGATCCGGACTGGCCCACGATCGCCACCCGCTCCCCGCGCGCCACGTCGAGGTCGACGCCGCGCACGACGGGGGTGTCGCCGTAGGCGACCTCCAGGCCGCGCACGCGCAGCAGCGGGGCGGGGCGGTCAGCGTCCTGCGGCATATCCCTGCGCTCCTCTCGGGTTGGCGGCCGCGCCCAGCAGGCCCGTGGCCGGGTCGCGGGTCACGGCGGACAGGCGGCCGAGCGCCCAGTCGCCGGCCCGCGTCACCACGTGGCCGCGGCCTTCCAGGGCGGTGATGACGTCCTCGCCCAGCCGGTCCTCCACGACGGCCCCGCCCGGCGTCCAGGTGCGCGGCCAGAACGAGCCGGGGAACGACGTCGTGTGCAGGGCCGGCGCGTCGATCGCCTGCTGCGGGGTGTACCCGCCCACGAGCACGCGCAGCAGGAACAGCAGCTGCCACTGGTCCTGCTGGTCGCCGCCGGGCGAGCCCAGCGCGATCACCGGCTCGCCGTCGCGCAGCACGAGCGTGGGCGTGAGCGTGGTCCGCGGCCGCCGTCCGGGGGTCAGGGCCGACGGCGACGCCTCGTCCAGCCACGTCATCTGCAGCCGCGTGCCGAGGCAGAAGCCCAGGCCCGGCACCGTGGGGGAGGACTGGAGCCAGCCGCCCGACGGCGTGGCCGAGACCATGTTGCCCCAGCGGTCCACGACGTCGATGTGGCACGTGTCGCCGCGGGTGGCGCCCGTGTGCTCGGGGGAGTCGGGGGTCTCGACAGGCTCGACCACCGAACCGCTGGTCGAGCCTGTCGGCACCTCGACCGTCGGCTCGCCCACGCCCGCCGCCGCACCGCCCCCGGGCGCGCCCGGCAGCGACCCGGCCGGCGCGCTGGTGGCGTACTCGGTGCGCAGCACCGGCACGGGCGGCGTCGGGCGGCCCGGCACGTCGCCCGGGCGCACCTCGTGGCTCGCGGTGTCCGCGATCAGCGCCCGGCGCAGCGCCGCGTACTCCTCGCCGAGCAGGTACGTCAGCGGCACGTCGTCGGCGGCCGGGTCGCCGTACCAGACGTCGCGGTCGGCCAGCGCGAGCTTCTGCGCCTCCAGGATCGTGTGGGCGCCCAGCTCGGTGGACGGGTCCAGCGCGGCGTCGTCCAGTCCCTCCAGGATCTTCAGGGTGGCCAGCAGGGCCGGGCCCTGGCCCCACGCGCCGGTCTTGGCGATCGTGTACCCGCGGAAGGTCACCGTGGTCGCGTCCTCGTACGACGCCGCGAAGGCCGCGACGTCGGCGGCCGTGATGACCCCGGCGTGGTCCGCGCCGTCGGCGTGCCGGTGCGGCGTGGCGACGAACGCCTCCACGGCCGCGCCCACCCGCTCGCGCCAGGCGGCGCGGGCCAGGTCGATGGCCGCTGCACGGTCCGCGGCGCCGGAGCCCGCGGCGACCACGGCGTCCAGCAGGTCGGCGTACTCCGGGTTGGTGACGACCGTGCCCGGGGCGGGCACCTCGCCGTCGGGCAGCCAGCGGGCCGCCGACGTGGGCCAGTGGTCCCGGAACAGGCCGGCCACGTTCGTCAGGGTGCCCGCCACCCGCTCCAGCAGCGGGTGCCCGTCGCGGGCGTACCCGATCGCGTAGGCCAGCACGTCCGCGAGGTCCCAGGTGCCGTGGTCCCGCAGGAGCAGCAGCCACGCGTCGACGCTGCCCGGCACCGCCGCCGCCAGCGCGCCCGACCCCGGCACCAGGTCGAGACCCTCGGACCGGTAGTGCTCGATCGTCGCGCCCGCGGGAGCGGGCCCCTGGCCCACCAGCACGCGCGGGTGCGCCGGTTCGTCCGCCGTCACGAAGACGCCGGTCATGTCGCCGCCCGGACCGTTCAGGTGCGGCTCCACGACGTGCAGCACGAACGCTCCCGCGACCGCGGCGTCGAACGCGTTGCCGCCCCGCTCGAGCACGGCCTGGGCGCTCGCGGTGGCGATCCAGTGGGTGGAGCCCACCATCCCGAACGTGCCCTTCAGGTCGGGGCGGGTCAGCGGGGTGGTCGGCCGGACGAACGGCGTCGAGGTCATGGCACTCACTTACGGTCGGTGGACGGGTCGAGGGCGTCGCGCAGGGCGTCCCCGAGGAGGTTGAAGCCGAGGCAGATCGCCACGATGGCCAGGCCGGGGAACAGCGCGGCGGTGGGCGCGCGGCCCAGGTACTGCTGCGCGTCCGAGAGCATGATGCCCAGGCTCGGCGTGGGCGGCTGGATGCCGAGGCCCAGGAACGAGAGCACCGCCTCGCCCAGGACCGCCGCCGGCATGATGACCGTAGCCTGCACGATGATCGCCGAGAGGCAGTTGGGCAGGATGTGCTGGGCGAGGATCCGCGGGCCCGACGCGTCCATCGCCGTGGCGGCGAGCACGAACGGGCTCTCCTTGAGGCGCATGGTCTCGGCGCGCACCACGCGCACCATGGTCGGCACCTGCGCGATGCCGAGCGAGATCGCCGCGCCGGACAGGCTGGGCCCGTTGATGGCGGCCAGCCCCACCGCGAGGATGAGGAACGGGAACGCGAGCGTCACGTCGGTCAGGCGCGAGACGGGCGCGTCCAGCCACCGCCAGTACCCGGCGGCCAGCCCGAGCGGAGTGCCGACGACGACGGCGAGGCCCACCGCCACGACGCCCACCATCAGCGAGGCGCGGATGCCGTACATCATCCGGGACAGGACGTCGCGGCCCAGGTCGTCGGTGCCGAGGGCGAAGCCGACGGTGCCGGGCAGCTGGAACGGGGCGTCGAAGTGCACCTCCGCGGGCCCGTGCGGGGCCAGCAGGGGCGCGAGCAGCCCGGCGAGCACCACCACGGCGAGCATCGCCGCGCCGGTGATCGCCTGCGGCGTGCGCAGCCGGGACAGCAGGCGCCGGGGCCCGACGACGGCCGGCGCGGGGTCGGGGGAGAGATCACTGTGCTCGATGACGGTCATGAGCGGCCTCCCACTCGGATGCGCGGGTCGATGACGGAGTAGAGGACGTCCACGGCCAGGTTGACCAGCACGTACCCCACGGTGGTGAGCACCACGACGGCCTGGATGACCGGGTAGTCGCGCTGGAAGACGGCGTCGAGCGTGAGCTTGCCGAAGCCGGGCAGCGCGAAGATCTGCTCGGTCACGACGGCGCCCGAGATGAGGCCGCCGAGCTGGAGCCCGGCGATGGTGACCACGACGATCAGGGAGTTGCGCAGCCCGTACCGCAGCAGCACGCGGGTCCGGCCCAGGCCCTTGGCGCGGGCCGTGCGCACGTAGTCGGTGCGCATGGCCTCGATCATGGAGGCCCGGGTCTGCCGCATGATGACGGCGGCCAGGCCGGTGCCGAGGATGAGCGCCGGGAGGGTCAGGTGCACCACCCAGCCCACGGGATCGTCGGTGAGCGGCACGTAGCCCGACGCCGGGAACAGACCCAGGCCGATGCACAGGTACAGGATCGCGAGCATGCCGAGCCAGAAGTTGGGCACCGACAGGCTGGTCAGGGCCGCGGTGTTCGCGACCCACTCGGGCCAGCGCCCGCGGTAGCGCTCGGCGAGCAGGCCGAGCGCCACCCCGGTCACGACGGCGACGACGATCGCGTAGAGCGACAGCCAGAGCGTCACCGGCAGCGTGGCGCCGATCATGCTCACGACCGAGGCACCGGTGCGGGTGGACTCGCCGAGGTCGCCCGAGGCGACCTCGGCGAGGAACCGCC
>NZ_JBHVEG010000225.1:0-8527 GCF_042802395.1 Promicromonospora sp. NPDC057488 | reverse complement strand
AGCTTGTCGAGACCCGTCAGAGGTCTCGACAAGCTCGACCAGCGAGGGGCGCGTCCAGGTCGGCAGCCCGCCGTCGTCGGGCACGGGGATGCCGGAGGGAAGTGCGGGCACCTACTTCTTCTTGTCCTTGGGGCCGTCCGAGTCCGAGGAGAGCGCGGCGATGAACGCGTCCTTCGGCACCTCGACGGAGCCGATGTTCTTCATGCGCTTCTTGCCCTCCTTCTGCTTCTCCAGCAGCTTGCGCTTACGGCTGATGTCACCGCCGTAGCACTTGGCGAGCACGTCCTTGCGCATGGCGCGGATGGTCTCGCGGGCGATGACGCGCGCGCCGATCGCCGCCTGGATGGGCACCTCGTACTGCTGGCGCGGGATGAGCTCCTTGAGCTTGGCCGTCATCATGACGCCGTACGAGTAGGCCTTGTCCCGGTGCACGATGGCGCTGAACGCGTCGACCTGCTCGCCCTGCAGCAGGATGTCGACCTTGACGAGGTCGGCCACCTGGTCGCCGGACGTGTCGTAGTCCAGGGACGCGTAGCCGCGGGTCTTGGACTTGAGCTGGTCGAAGAAGTCGAAGACGATCTCGGCGAGCGGCAGGTGGTAGCGCATCTCGACGCGGTCCTCGGACAGGTAGTCCATGCCCTGCAGGTCGCCGCGCTTGGACTGCGACAGCTCCATGACGGCGCCCACGAACTCGGCCGGGGTGAGGATCGTAGCCTTGACGACGGGCTCGCGGACCTCCTTGATCTTGCCCCCGGGGAACTCCGACGGGTTGGTCACCTCGACCTGGGTGTTGTCCTCCAGCGTCACGTCGTAGATGACGTTCGGGGCGGTGGAGATGAGGTCGAGGTTGAACTCGCGCTCCAGGCGCTCGCGCACGATCTCGAGGTGCAGCAGGCCGAGGAAGCCCACGCGGAAGCCGAAGCCGAGGGCGACCGACGTCTCGGGCTCGTAGTTGAGCGCCGCGTCGTTGAGCTTGAGCTTGTCCAGGGCGTCGCGCAGCACCGGGTAGTCCGAGCCGTCGATCGGGTACAGGCCCGAGAAGACCATGGGCTTGGGGTCGCTGTAGCCGCCGAGCGCATCGGTGGCGGGCTTGGCCGCGTTGGTCACGGTGTCGCCGACCTTCGACTGGCGCACGTCCTTCACGCCGGTGATCAGGTAGCCCACCTCGCCGACGCCGAGACCCTTGGTCGGGTGCGGCTCGGGCGCGCTGACGCCGATCTCCAGGAGCTCGTGCGTGGCCTTCGTCGACATCATGGCGATCTTCTCGCGCGGGTTCAGGTCGCCGTCGACCACCCGCACGTAGGTGACGACGCCGCGGTAGGTGTCGTAGACCGAGTCGAAGATCATGGCGCGCGCCGGAGCGTCCGGGTCGCCGACCGGGGCCGGGACGCGCTGCACGATGCGGTCGAGCAGGGCCTCGACGCCCACGCCCGTCTTGCCGCTGACCTTGAGCACGTCCTCCGGGTCGGAGCCCACGAGGTTCGCCAGCTCCTCGGCGTACTTCTCGGGCTGGGCCGCGGGCAGGTCGATCTTGTTCAGGACCGGGATGATCTCGAGCTCGTTCTCCATGGCCAGGTACAGGTTGGCCAGGGTCTGCGCCTCGATGCCCTGCGCGGCGTCGACCAGCAGCACGGCGCCCTCGCAGGCGGCCAGCGACCGGGAGACCTCGTAGGTGAAGTCGACGTGGCCGGGCGTGTCGATCATGTTCAGGGCGTGCGGGGTGCCGTCGAGCTCCCACGGCATCCGGACGGCCTGCGACTTGATGGTGATGCCGCGCTCGCGCTCGATGTCCATCCGGTCCAGGTACTGGGCGCGCATGGCGCGCGCGTCGACGACGCCCGTGAGCTGGAGCATGCGGTCGGCCAGGGTCGACTTGCCGTGGTCGATGTGCGCGATGATGCAGAAGTTGCGGATCAGCTCGGGCGCCGTGGCATTCGGCTGGATGCGCGCCGTGAGCGCAGGACCGGGGATGGGCAAAGCGTTCTCGCTCCGTCGTCAGGGTGGTGTCGTCAGGATCGTGGCCGGGATGGGCGGGGGCCAGCTGCCATTCTCCCACGTCCCGTGCGAGCGGGGTGCGGCACCGGAGGGCAGTCCCCCGGCACCGCACCCGCGCCTCGTCAGGCGGGCGTGCCCGCCGTCGTGCGCGGCAGCAGGCGCCGCAGCACGTCGGCGAGGGTCACCACGCCGAAGTCCGCCGCGGGCCCGTCCGGCCCGTCGGCGTCCGACCGCGGCACGACGGCGAGGTGGTTGCCCGTCTCGCGCATGCTGGTCAGCGCGGTGTGCAGGGGCACGTCCGCGGCCAGCTCGAACACGGGCCGGGTCACGTCCGTGACGGGCGCGTCGTCGGCCAGCAGGAGGGTGTCGCGCACGTGCACCACGCCCTCCGGGCGCCCGCCATCACCCTGCACCAGGATCCGCAGGTGGCCGGAGGCGCGGGACGCCTCCTGCACCTGCGCGGCCGTGGCCCCGTGCCCGACGGCGGACGGCGCCGCGTGGTCGGCCAGCAGGTCCTCGACCGTCAGGCGGCGCAGGTCGAGCGCGCCCGAGAGCTGGGTCGAGTACGCCAGGTCGAGCGCACCCACGCTGACGGAGTGCTCCACGAGGTGCCGCAGGTCCTCCGGGCCCTGCCCGGAGGCGACCTGGTCGGCGGGCTCGACGCCGACCCGCCGCAGGCACCAGTTCGCGGCGCCGTTGAGCGCCACGAGCACCGGCCGGGTCACGACCATGAACGCCCGCATCGGCAGCGCCAGCATCGTCGCGCTCGCCTCGGGGTGCGCGATGGCCCACGACTTGGGCGCCATCTCCCCCACCACCAGGTGCAGGAACGTGACGATGATCAGGGCCAGCACGAAGCCCGCGACGTCGGCGGCCCAGTAGGGCGCGCCCCACGTCTCGAACACCGGCGTGAGCCAGTGGTGCACGGCCGGCTTGGTGATGGCACCGAGCGCCAGGGTGCACACCGTGATGCCGAGCTGCGAGCCGGCCAGGAGCACGGTGAGCTCGCTGGAGCTGCGCAGCGCCGCCCGCGCCGAGCGGGAGGTGGGAGCGGCGTCCTCCAGGCGGTGCCGCTTGGCGGCCAGGAGCGCGAACTCCACGGCCACGAAGAACGCGCTCAGCGCGATGATCAGGACGGTCGCGGCGAGGACGACCCAGGGGTTGCTCATCGGGTCTCCTCGGTCTCGGTGCCGGCGTGGTGGCCGGCGGGGGTCTCCGCCTCGTCCTCGGGGGGTGCCTCGACCACGGTGACCCGGACGTGGGACGGCACGTGCCGCTCCACGTCGAGCACCTCGATGCGGAGCACCTCGGACGGCGGCGGCTCGGGCGCCACCAGGGTGGCCGGGTCGATGGGCAGCGGCACGTCGACGACGTCGCCGGCCGCGGGCAGCGAGCCGTGCACGGCGATCGCGAGACCCGCGATCGTCTCGTGGTCACCCTCGGGCAGGTCGCGCTCGACGGCGCGCTCGACCTCGTCGAGGTGCACGTCACCGGCCATGACCCAGACGCCGTCCGACGCGGCGGTCACGGGGTCGATCTCGTCGTCGTGCTCGTCGGTGATCTCGCCGACGAGCTCCTCGGCCAGGTCCTCGACGGTCAGCACGCCGGCGAAGCCGCCGTACTCGTCCACGACGCAGGCCATCTGGTTGCGCGTGGCGGACAGCTCCCGCAGGGCGTCCGGCAGGGCCATCGAGGTGGGCAGCACGAGCGCGGGGCGCAGCAGGTCCGCGACGGTGGTCGCCGACGACGGCGCCGCGAGCAGGTCGGTCAGGTGCACGACGCCGGTGACCTCACCGTCGTCGTCCACCACCGGGTAGCGGGAGTGGCCCGCGGCCATCAGCTCGCGCACCTGGGCGAGCGTGTCCTTGCTGTGCACCACGCCCACGCGGGCGCGCGGGATCATGGCGTGCTCCACGTCCTGCCGCGGGAAGTCGAGGATGCGGTCCAGCAGCACCGACAGGTCGCCGGGCAGGTCACCGCTGGCCCGCGAGTCCGCGACGATGTGCTCCAGGTCGCGGGCCGTGGCCGAGTGCTCGACGTCGTGCACGGGCTCGATGCGCAGCAGCCGCAGGAGCGCGTTGGACGCGGCGTCGAACACCTTGATGAGCCAGCCGAAGACGGCGAGGTACACCGTGGTCGACCGGGCCAGCCAGAGCGCGACCGGTTCCGGCCGGGCGATCGCCAGGTTCTTCGGCACGAGCTCGCCGAACAGCATCTGGACGAGGGTCGAGAAGACGAGGGCGAGGACGGTGCCGATGGCGACACCCGTGCCGACCGGCACGCCGACGCCGCCCAGGGCCTCGCCGAGCGCCTCGCCGACGAGCGGTTCGGCGACATAGCCGACGAGCAGGCCGGTGACGGTGATGCCGAGCTGCGCGCCGGACAGCATGAAGCTGGTGCGCCGGGTCACCCCGAGCGCGCGCCGCGCGCCGGCGTCACCGGACTCGGAGCGGGAGGCGAGGCGGGCGCGGTCGACCGCCATGTACGCGAACTCCTGCGCGACGAAGTAACCCGTCACGGCGGTGATCGCCAGGATCACCACGACCCCCAGCAGGAGGGAGATCACCCAGGTCAACGCATCCACCTCCTCTCGGTGGTGCGGAGACGTGCGTTCGGGCCGGGACTATGACTGTCGGGGTCCATGATCCTTCACTGGTGGTGGTGCGGTCTGCCTCGGACCGAAGGTCTCCGGCCAGGATGCGCCGTGCGCATCGCGTGGAGAACGACGGAGGTGCTCCTACGGTTCCACGGCGTGCGGCAGCCGTCATCCGGAGCGTGGCACCGGGGTGTCGGTGGGGCGCGGTACCTTTCCGCACATGACGCTCGACCACCTGTCGCTGCTGGCCAAGTTCCAGGGCGACTTCCTCGCCGCGGTGCCCGCCGCGGACGCCGACGCGCGGGTCCCCGCCTGCGGTGACTGGACCGTGCGCGGGCTCGTGGAGCACCTCGCCGAGGTGCACCACTGGGCCGCGGGCAACGCCCGCGGGGTCAAGGGGCCGGCGCTCGGCGACGGCCCGTTCGACCTCGCGCCGCACTACGCCGCCCAGGCGGCCCTCCTGCGCGAGACGCTGGCCGAGCTCGACGCCGCGGCCGAGTGCCGGGTCCTGACCCATCCCGACCCGCTGGGCCCCGGCCCGGTGCGGTTCTGGCACCGCCGGCAGACCCACGAGACGCTCGTGCACCTGCACGACCTGCTGGCCGCCTCCGCGGGCGGGGCCGCGGCGGGCCTCGTCGGCGCGGCGCCGGAGGTGTGGGCCGACACGGTCGACGAGGTGGTCGGCGTGCTCCAGCCCCGACAGGTGGGCCTGGGGCGCATGGCGCCGCTCCGCTTCCCGGTGGCGCTCGTGGCGACCGACCTCCCCGGCGCGCCCCTGTGGGTGCTCGGCGCCCCGGGCGAGCGCGCGGACGAGGTGGCGCCCGACGTCGTCGTCACCGGTACGGCCGAGGCGCTCGCGCTGACGCTGTGGCGCCGGCTGACGCCGGACGAGGCGGGGCTCGTCGTCACGGGCGACCGCGCCGACCTCGAGGCCGCGCTGGCGCAGCCGATCGTGCCGTAGGGGTCGACCGGGGCTTCAGTCCGCCAGGACGGTGGAGATCCGGGCCTGGCCCGCGCGGGCGAAGGCCGGCCAGCGGTCCCAGTAGTACGGCAGCGCGATGACGGCCTGCACCAGCATCCAGCCGCGCCCGCGCTGCCACGCGTCGTCGGGGTCCGCCAGGCCGGCCGTGGCCGTCGCGCGGAAGTCGGCGCGCTCGCCGTCCGCCAGGGGCAGGCCCCAGGCGGGGATCAGGTCGGCGGCCGGGTCGCCCAGGCCCATGGCGCCCCAGTCGATGACGCCGGTCAGCCGCCCGGCGCGGGTCAGCAGGTTGCCGGGCAGCAGGTCGCCGTGCAGCCAGCTCGGTTCCGCCGCGGGGCGCGCGGCCAGGGCGCCGTCCCACACCCTGGTGACGGCGGGGCCGTCGATCCGGTTGCCGGACGCGACGATCCCCGCGCGGACGGCGTCGTCCAGGTTCGCGAGCGGGACGCCGCGCGAGGTGCCCTCCTTGACGGGCCCGCCGTCGGTGGGGACCGTCCGCAGGGCGGTGACGAGCTCGCCCAGGTCGCGGGCGCCGCGCGCGTCGAGGCCCTCGGGGGACGCCGGCTCGCCCTCCAGCCACGGCACCACCGACCAGCGGAACGGGAAGCCCTCCCCCGGCTCGCCCACCGCCACCGGCGCGGGGATCTCGACCGGGAGGTGCGCGGCCAGGTGCGGGAGCCAGCGCGCGTCGGCGAGCGCCTGGTCCTGCGCCCAGGCGATCTTGGGCATGCGGACCAGCAGGTCGTCCCCGAGGCGGAACAGGTGGTGGTCGGTGCCGCCGGCCGGTCCGGGCCGCACCGGCAGCCCGGACCACCGGGGCAGCTGGGCCGCGACCAGCCGGTGCACGAGGTCCGGGGTGGAGACGAGCTCGTCGTCGTGGAGGCGCATGGCCACACCGTGGCACCGTCCCGGGGACGCGGCCAGCACATTTCGTCCGGCCGATGAGTTCCGCGCGCCGGCGTCGTCGGACCGTCATGACTCTCTACACGACCACCAGCCAGGGCGACCGGGTCGCCTACGACCTGCACGGCTCCGGCCCGGCCCTCGTCTTCGTGACGGGCGCGGGACCGGACCGGGCCGACGACCCGATCACCGCCGAGACCGCCCGCCGCGCCGCCGACGCCGGCCTGACCGCCGTCACGTTCGACCGCCTGGGGCGCGGGGAGAGCCCGGCCGAGGGCCGGCTCGACCTGGACCGCGAGCTGGCGGCCGTGGCCGCGGTGATCGAGGTCGCGGGCGGCCCCGCCGTGCTGGTCGGGCACTCGTCCGGCTGCGCGATCAGCCTCCGGGCCGCGACGGCCGGGCTGCCCGTGGCGGGGCTGGCGCTGTGGGAGGCGCCCCTGGGCGACCCCGCCGCCACGACGCAGGCCTGGGCCGACGAGATCGAGCGCCTGCTCGACGCGGGCGACACCGAGAACGCCATGCGGTACTACATGAAGGACATGCCGCCGGAGTGGCTCGCGGGGATGGAGGCCTCCCCCGCCTGGCCGGACCTGGCCCGCACCGTGGCCGCCTACCGGGCCGACGCGCAGGCGCTGGCGTGGGCGCAGCACGGGCTGGAGGACGGCACGCTCGACGTCACGGTCCCGGTGCTGGCCATGTACGGGACCGAGACGTTCCCGGAGATGCCGGTGGCCGCCGCGAGCATCGTGGCGCAGGTGCCGAAGGGCACCGAGAAGGAGATGCCGGGCGCCATGCACAGCTGGGAGCCGGAGCCGATGGCGGCCGAGCTGGCCGAGTTCACGCAGGCCTGCGCGGGATAAGTCTCGGATGTGCGGTTCACCCGTTCCGGTACGGTTCCAGGCGTGACCTTCGCATCAGACAACAGCTACCCCGGCGACTACGAGGGCGACGTGCACCCCGTCTACCACCCGCAGCTCGACGGCGAGCCGGACCCGGGCGAGGTGGTCTGGACCTGGGTCCCGTTCGAGGAGGACCACAGCCAGGGCAAGGACCGCCCGGTGCTGCTCGTGGGCCACGACGGTCCCTGGCTGCTGGGCCTCCAGCTCACCAGCCAGGACCACGACCGCGAGGACCTGCTCGACGAGGCCCGCGCGGGGCGCATCTGGATGGACGTCGGCACGGGCCGGTGGGACCGGTCGGGCCGCGAGTCCGAGATCCGGATCAACCGCGTCATCCGGATCGACCCCGACGACGTGCGCCGCGAGGGCGACGTGCTGGACGAGGCCAGGTTCAACGAGGTCGTGAAGTACATGGACCGGGCGCTCGACCTGACCTGAGCCCGCCGGGGTACGGGGCGCGGGGCGCCCCGCCCGGCGTCGGCCCGCCTGCTCGCGGGCCGGCGTCGGGCTACCCTGCCCTGCGTGAACCAGAACCCGTGGATCAAGCTGCTCGGCGACGTCGTCGAGGCCGTGGCCCGTGCCCTCGGCGACCAGAACGACAGCCGCTCGGGCGGTGACAAGCCCTCCGGCTCCCGGCCGTCGGGCGACCGGCCGACGCCGCGGGCGCCTCGCCCGTCGGGACGCGACGTCCCCGAGACCGACGGCTACCCGGGCGACTTCGAGGGCAAGGTGAAGCCCGTCTACCGCCCCGAGCTCGACGGCGAGCCCGACCCGGGCGAGGTCGTCTGGTCATGGGTTCCCTATGAGGAAGATCACAGCCAGGGCAAGGACCGGCCGGTGCTGATCGTGGGCAACGACGGCCCGTGGCTGCTCGCGCTGCAGCTCACCAGCCAGGACCACGACCGCGACGCCGAGCAGGAGGCCCGCGCCGGACGCCGCTGGATGGACATCGGCACCGGCGGCTGGGACAGCTCGGGCCGCCCCTCCGAGGTGCGCCTCAACCGCGTGATCCGCATCCACCCGGACGCCGTCCGCCGTGAGGGCGCGATCCTGGACCGGGCGATCTTCGACAAGGTCACCGGCGCGCTCTGACGCTGCCCTCCGACCCACGTCCGAGACGTGTCAGACCCTCAGGTCACCCGGGTGACCTGAGGG